>DASUMO010000603.1:0-8357 GCA_036277695.1 Chitinophagaceae bacterium | reverse complement strand
GTAATATTCTGCATCAAATTTAACTGCCCGTTCTTATAAGCGTAAACAGCCACAGCGCCACTGAGCTCTTCCATTAAATAAGCCCATTTGCCCGAGGGATGGAATTCAAAATGCCGGGGTCCCGCACCGGCTTCGCTGATCTCGAAAGGAGCGGGGGCGGGATGCAAATTTCCCTTCTTTGCATCAAAAGCATAGATCATCACTTTGTCAATACCCAGGTCAGGTACATATAAATATTTATTATCAGGACTGAATACCGTGGCGTGCACATGTGGTCCCTGCTGCCGGTCAGTATTCACACTATATCCTTCGTGTTCGATTACCTGTACCGCTGAATCCAGCCCCCCGTTTTTTTGCACCTTAAACAAGGCGATCGTGCCGCTGCTATAATTCCCGGCCACCACCCATTGCCCGGTTTTATCTACGGCGATATAACAGGGATGGGCTCCTCCCGAAGAACGCTGGTTGATTAGCGTTAGCTGCCCGGTCTTCTTATCGAAGGAATAGGCACTGACTCCTCCCGCCTCATCTTCATTCACCGCGTACACAAAACGCTGGTTGGGTGAAATGGCCAAATAGGAGGGATTGGAAGTCCGGGTTGGGCCCAGGGCCGTCGCGCTGCCATCTTTACTGTTGAAACGGTACACATGAATACCTTCCGACTTGGGTGAAGCATAAGTGCCTACCAGCAGGAAATGATCTGCCTGTGCAAATACCGGCGAAGAAAATAATAGCAGGAAGGACGGCAATAATTTTTTCATTTGCTAAAATTATTGTTTCCCGGGCGAATTCATTGGTACTCCAGTTAAAATGTTTCCCGCGGCGTTCGCTACGGGAAAACCCAGGGTTCACGCAGATCCCGGAGATTTGGTAGTAGTATAACTATTCTTATGAAAAATATTCAGCGGGGATAGCGCAGAAAAAAATCTGCGTCATCACCGGGGATTCAGTCCAGATACTATAAAAATTTTACAACCAATCGGCGTAATCTGCGAGAAACAAATTAGAATGGTTACAGCAAAAGTTAAGCAGGTATCAACGGTCTGCCGTTTAAAGCCTGTATAAAAACAAAACTGATGACCAGGAACCAACCCATCGCGGCCAGAATCATATGGTTCCGCGAACGGAAAATATAACAACCGGCCAGCGGTAATAACTGCAGGGAATGCAACCCGAAGAAATGCGCAATGCGCAGATCACCATATTCCCGGCTCCAGTTTAGCAGGGGCAAACCAGCTTCTCCGTCCGCCGCACCCACCGTATGTTTAGATAGTCCCAGCATCATTCCTCCTTCGATAGAGAAAATGATAAAGAATAATAGCCCCAGTCTTATTCCCCATACATAGGAAGCCGGAATGCTGAATGTTTTTTGCCGGAAAAATTCGATACAGATCAGCACGCAAACGATGGTAAAGATGAGTATGAAAAGACCCATAAAACTGAAAATAATGGAATCGGTTGCCGTTTTGTTATTAAAATGCGAGGTAGTGGAGCGGATAGCCTGCAAGAGGATAAGGCCGTTTTCAAAAAACATACTGAACACGATGATCCACGAATACCGATGCACTTTCTTTTTATCATCCAGGTAATGCATTAGCCAGCCCATGGTCCAGATCATCAGTCCTACCGACAAATAAAATTTCATCGGCTTTAGCCACCGATTTACACCCAGCAATTGGGTTTCATCCAAAAATAAACCGGTAAAGCAGATCATCCCCACGATAAAATTGAACCAGCCAAACCAGTACAGAAGTAGATTGCGTTGCCGGAGTTCTGCCAGGAATTTCATTGCTTTAAAGATTAATAGTTATCGGCGAAGTATTGCCCCGTTTTGATGGACCGGATCAGCAGGTATAATAATAAACCAATCGGTCCCAGCATAAAGGTGAGCAATAAACAGGGTGCCAACAGCAAATGGGGTATCCCATATTTGAGACCATTGCGTTTGATCCAGGTCCCGGTCATCAGGTCAAAAGCCAGGTAATGCACCCAGCCGGCCGTGACCAGGGATTTATTGGTGAAAAGGTCCATGACCCCGTCCAGGGAGCCAAACTTGGCTGTATCGCCCATGCTGAAATTGCCAAAGATCAGCCAGGCATAGACCAGGCAAAGAAGCGTGACCACGATGCCGATCAGCAGTTTGTCTGCCTTGAACCAGAATGGGGAGATAATGAGCAACAGGATCCAGCCGATTAGGGCCAGGCCGCTGCTGAGCTGAAAAATGATTTCGGGACTCATGGGTTGTTTTTTGTGAGACAAAGATGGGTCTGGAAGGGCTGATTTTGATTGATAATTGTTAAGAACGCTGCGCACCTTTGTTTCCACCGGGTTTCAGTGGTTCTCAAAAATCCAAACCACAAAAAATTCCAAGATCCAAATCTCAAATCCACAAAAATTCAAAGATCCAAATCTCAAAAGCCAAATAAATTAAAAATTAAAAATCTCAATAGCCTGGCGAATGGATTTTAGTTATTCCCACAATAACTTTCGAAAAACGCTGTGCACGTTAGGCCTCAGTGGATTAAAAAACCAAATTCCGGAGATTAATTCAAAAATAAAAAGTCGAAATGGAAAAGCTCGCAGCTCGTAGCTAAAAGCTTCTCTCCGCTCTCTTCTTCCGGATACGACTCAGGTGCTCGGGTGTGATTCCGATATAGGAAGCGATCATGTATTGGGGTATTTTTTGCAGAATCCAGGATTGCTGTTCCATAACAAACTCGTAGCGTTGCTCGGGTGTTAGTGTAAGCAGGCGGTTATTTTGCGAAGAGAGAATGATAAAAAGTTTCTCGGCCATTTTTCTCCCGAACCGTTCAAAAAAAGGAAAGGCTTCATAACCCATTTGCATATCCTGGTAGGAAAGATCAACGACCTCGGTATCTTCCATTGCTTCGATATACAAAGCCGATGGAGACTGGGTGAGAAAACTATTGTATTCCGAAACATATTCATTGGCCCGTACAAAACCCGTACAGATCTCCCGCCCTTCGGAGATATAATAGATCCTGACCAGGCCAAAATTGATAAAGGACACATGACGGCAGGTTTCACCTTCACGAACCAGGAAATTACCTTTCTTAACTAAACGGATACTTAGTCGCTCTTCCAATGTGAGCCATACCTGGTCGGGAAGATCCGGCACCAGGCTTTGATAATATGCTTTGATGCGGTCAAACACTTTTTAGTTTTTCCAGCGCCACAATTATACGTTCAAATGTTTCCTCATCACCAAGGGGTTCAGGTTTAAATGGCGCCCCGATCACTTTTTCATACAATTCGATATAGCGTTGCGAGATCGTATTCACCCATTCATCACTCATCGCTGGCACGCTTTGCCCTTCCTTACCCATAAAATCATTGGCGATCAGCCATTCCCTCACAAATTCCTTGCTGAGTTGCCTTTGCCTTTCCCCTTTTTCCTGTCTTTCTTCAAATCCATCGGCATAAAAATAACGGGAAGAATCCGGCGTATGAATTTCGTCCATCAAATAGATTGTGTCCCCGATCTTTCCAAACTCATACTTGGTGTCTACCAGAATTAAACCCTGGTGGGCGGCAATCTCCTTTCCCCGTGCAAATAATTTCAATGTATAATCTTCCAGTATTTCCCATTCCCCCGCTGTGGCCAAACCCTGCTTGATGATTTCTTCTTTGCTGATATCTTCATCATGACCTTCCGCTGCCTTGGTACTGGGTGTAATAATTGGCGAAGGGAAATAATCGTTTTCTTTCATGTCCCCGGGAAGGTTGATGCCGCAGAGCATTCTTTTCCCGGAAGCATAAGTACGCCAGGCATGCCCCGTTAAGTTGCCTCTCACAACCATTTCGATCCGGAAGGGCTGGCAGCGCCTGCCGATGGATACATGGGGAGCAGGGGTGTTAACCAGCCAGTTGGGGCAGATATCCCGGGTAGCCTCTAACATATATGCAGCGATCTGGTTCAGCACTTGTCCTTTAAAGGGAATAGGGCGGGGTAGTATCACATCGAAAGCGGAAATCCGGTCGGATGCAATCATCACCAGCCATTCCGTACCGATAGAATATACATCCCGGACCTTACCACTGTAGAAATTTGTTTGACCGGGAAAAGAATATTGAGCCATGGAAACAGATTGTTTGTAAAAGTAAGCAGCCTGGGCTTTACTATTTTTTATTGCAGGGTTGCTTTTCATGGTTTAAAATTTTGAGGCCGCCAGGAATTTTTGTGAGATTTTGTATCCAAAAACGAAGTTGAAAAACTCCCGGAAAACCGCCCGGGGAAAGGCGGAAAACCTATCAACATTTTATCCTTTCTCCTTAAAAATTAAATTTTTAAGTCAATTCTACAATCCTTATTTTTCCATCCTATTCCAAAACTAAAATTGCTGACTATGAAAAAAAGCCGCCGTATAACGATTGCTTTGCTGGTCAATCTATTGTCAATAGCCTGCCTTGCTCAAACCACCCTTACCGGCACCGTGCGCAGTAGTACTAATAAAAACCCTGTTCCCGCCGTCACCGTCATTGTAAAAGGAAGTTCACAGGGAACTTATACTGATGAAAATGGGGTTTATAAAATCACTGTTTCAAAATTGCCGGTAACCCTGGTATTCAGTTCAGTAAATTTCGCTACCCAGGAGCTGACGGTCAGTTCTGCTACCCAGGCACTGGATATCGATATGGCCGAAGCTTCTTCCCTGGGCCAGGAAGTGGTGATCTCAGCCTCACGTACACCGGAACGTATTCTTGAATCACCGGTCTCCATTGAGCGTGTCAGTCTCGCAACGATCCGCACGGCTCCCGCCTCAACTTATTATGATATTGTAACTACCCTGAAGGGCGTAGATGTGATCGCTTCTTCCCTGACTTTTAAAACGCCTACAACCCGCGGCTTTGGCGGTAGCGGCAGCACCCGTTTTAACCAGATCGTGGATGGTATGGATAACCAGGCCCCGGGACTCAACTTTTCCGTAGGCAGCGTGATCGGGCTAACCGAACTCGATGTTGAAAGCATGGAATTATTGCCCGGTGCATCTTCAGCCTTGTATGGGCCCGGCGGGATGAATGGAACCCTGCTGATCAACAGCAAAAATCCTTTTAAGTACCCGGGTCTTTCCTTCCAGGTAAAAACCGGTATGATGCATACGGATAATGTGCAAAGGAAATTATCACCTTATTATAATTGGTCCTTGCGCTGGGCACATAAGTTCTCTGAAAAATTCGCCTTTAAGATAGGTTCTGAACTGATACAGGCCAAGGACTGGCTGGCTGATGATTACCGCAATTACCGCAGGATCGGTACCAATGGTACGATCGTAGATGGTACCCGCGAAACCGATCCCAACTATGATGGAGTAAATGTATATGGTGATGAAACTTCCATTAACCTGAAAACGCTAGTATTGGATGCTTTTGCCGCGCAGGTGCCTTTCTGGGCTCCTTATATCAGTTCACTACCGTCCACTATCCAGGTATCGAGAACTGGCTATACAGAAAAAGAGGTGGCCAATCCCAATACCATCAATTATAAATTATCCGGGGCATTGCATTATAAACTCACGAATAGCATCGAAGCTATCCTGGCCGGGCATATCGGTACAGGAAATACTGTTTATACCGGCAGCCAGCGATATTCACTGAAAGACCTGAAAATGGCGCAATACAAACTGGAGTTGAGATCGGACAAATGGTATATCCGCGGTTATACAACCCAGGAGAATGCGGGTGAGTCACACAATCTTACCATCACTACCCAATTATTCAACGAAGTTTGGAAACCCAGTTCAACCTGGTACCAGCAATATGGTTTTGCTTATATCAATGCAAAGATGGCGGGCCGTCCCGACCTGGAAGCGCATAATATCGCAAGAGCCACAGCCGATGTGGGCAGACCAGAAGCAGGAACTAATCAATTCAGAGCGATTTATGACCAGGTGAGGAAAAAACCCATCCCTACTGGTGGTCTCTTCCTCGACCGCACGGATCTGTGGATGGTGGATGGACAGTATAATTTCTCCAGCATGATCAAGGTGGTAGATGTAATAGTAGGTGCAAACTGGAAAAAATATATATTGAACAGCGAAGGCACTTTATTCGCTGATAAACCGGGTGATCCGATCGAGATCAGTGAAATGGGTGCTTATATCCAGGTAGGCCGTGAGATCATCAAAGATGTATTTAAACTTACTGCTGCCGGCCGCTATGATAAGAATGAAAATTTTGAAGGACGTTTTACGCCCCGGGTCACTGCCCTGGTAAAACCAGCCAAGGATCATAATATTCGTTTATCCTTCCAGACTGCTTATCGTTTTCCCAGCACACAACAGCAATGGATTGACCTGGATGTGGGCACAGGCCGTTTGATTGGCTCTACCATTGAACTCTGGCAGAAATATGACCTGATCAATAACCCGGGTTATGCTTCCAGTGCAAGCGGCATTGATTTTACCCAAAGAGTACCTTATGTGCAGGTGAAACCTGAATCAGTAACCACATTTGAGCTGGGTTATAAATCACTGATCAATCGTAAGATATTGATTGATGCATATGGTTATTATGGCAAATACCAGGACTTTATCAGCCGTCGTGATGTGGCACAGGTTCCGGGTGGCGTGCCGGGTCCCAATTACTCGGGTTATTCTATCGTAGTGAATTCACCATCCACTGTGAAAACATTTGGCTGGGGTGCGAGTGTAGAATGGTTGCTACCCTGGAACTTTACAGCTTCGGGTAATATTTCATCTGATAAGCTGAAAGATGTTCCCACCGGTTTCCGCGCCTTTTTTGCTACGCCCGAATTACGCTATGTATTATCATTGGCCAACAGCGGCTTTGGTCCCAAAAAATTACTGGGGTTCAATGTTAGCTGGCGCTGGCAGGAAGGATTTTTCTATGAAAATGATTTTGCACAGGGTGATCTGCCGGCATTTAACGTGGTGGATGCTGCCATCAGTTATAAACGCCCTGCCATTAAATCCATGTTCAAACTGGGTGCGACTAACCTGCTGAACCAATATTACCGTACAGCTGTGGGCAACCCAAGCATCGGCGGGCTTTATTATCTCAGTTTTGCCTATAACGTGCTTTAAAACTATTATCCGAAATCGTATAAACGAGCTATATGAAACGTACAATTCAATCCTGGCTGAGGTTACTGCTGCTAACAGTGGGAGCATTTGCTATCTTTTCTTCCTGTAATAAAGATCTGCCGGTGGCAACACCCATTGTTACGCCAGCACCATCGGGAAGTTCGATCCTTGAGGTCCTGAACGATCCCAATTACAGTATTTTGAAGGCCGCTGTTGCCAGGGCAGCAACTTTCAGCAGTCCTACCGGTAATATCTCTACTCTGTTGGGTGATAAGAACGCCGTTGTTACATTTTTTGCACCGGACGATGCCGCTTTTATTGGATCGGGTATTCCGAGTGCTGCCGCAATCGCAACCCTGAGACCCGGCTTCCTGGATACAGTATTAAAATATCATTTAGTAGGGGGACAGAAATTCGGCTCGGCTTCAATTCCCACAACTTTTCCGAACAATCTCTATTTGCAAAGCATGTTGTTACTGGCTGCTCCATCGGCTGCTTTGCCACCGGGTTTAAGGATGCCGATCTTCCCCGGTAAAACAGGTCCGGCGATGTTTGCGAATAATATACCGGTAACCCAGGCCGATATAGCTGTAGCCAATGGTACCATGCATAAAGTAGCACGTATCGTTGCACCCCCTTCGCAATATTTATGGGAAAGGATCAACGCGGACACGAGCATGTCTTATTTAAAGGCTGCCATTATCCGGGCAGACAGTGGTGTAGCTGCTCCAAACCGTTTGCAGGATGCATTGGTTAACCCTGCAGCCAATCTTACCATATTTGCCCCAACCAATGCTGCATTCCGGGCATTGCTGACAGGACAGATTACGTTGGCGTTAATTGCCATGGGTACAGACCCGGCAACTGCGGCAGCGACTGCTGCAGCCCTGGCCAGCACTCCCAATGTTTTTGCCACACCTGCTTTATATCCCGTAATAACTCCTACGCTGGTAAAAGGAATAGTAGTTTATCATATCCTGGGTGTAAGGGCTTTCAGTGTAAACCTGCCACCTGTAGCAACACTGGTGAAAACCTTGTTAAACACCGCTATCGCTGCCCACCCCGGTGTAACCGTGCAGGCAACCTTTGGTCCTACTGGCGTTACGGCTGCAACGGTAAAAGGACTGGCCAATGCAACGGCATCCAACCTTTTGATTAATCCTACACCAGCGCCGGCAGGCAATAGTGACCAGCATTATATTAACGGTGTAATCCATAAGATTGACCAGGTGTTATTGCCACAATAATTAGTTGAAAGTGGTTGCACATTAGTTGAACAGTTGTTGAATATTA
>DASUMO010000602.1:0-3320 GCA_036277695.1 Chitinophagaceae bacterium | reverse complement strand
CAAAGGTTAAAAAATGTTTAGATTGAAACATCTTGCTTATTATTGTTGCCTGCATGAAGCGACGTTCCTTTATACAAAAAGCCGGTGCAGCAGGGTTTATCTGTTTTCTTGATCCCCTGGAATTGGTTCAAACACCGGGGGAAACTCCTATCAATAACCTCGAAGCAAATTTTCTCACTCCTACCACAAAGAGTTATCCTTATACCTATTGGTTCTGGATGAACGGGAATATCAGCAAGGAAGGCATTACCCTTGACCTGGAAGCTATGAAACGGGTAGGCATAGCCGGGGTTTTCAATTTCGATGTGGGAACCGGTATTCCTAAAGGGCCTATTGATTACCTAAGCAAAGAATGGCTGGCACTTAAAAAACATGCCATGAAGGAGTGCAACCGTTTGGGCATTGAATTTACCCTGCACAACTGTCCCGGCTGGTCGGCCAGCGGCGGCCCCTGGATCACGGCAGAACTTGCCATGCAACAATTAAGCTGGAGTGAAACCTATTTAGCCGGGGGAAAAACCATTCATCACAGGATTCCGCAACCACCGAGTCGGCTGGATTATTACCGCGATATCGCCGTACTGGCTTTTCCTTCACTGGAAGGTGAAGAATTATTGCAAACCATGAAAGCCCGCAGCCCGCAGGGTGCAGTGCTCCCGGGTCAAATCACCGGCCTGGACCAGGATGGAGCAGTTGTTCGACCGGCACCTGGTGAAACAACAGCCTGGCTGGAATTGGAATTCAACCAGCCCTATGAGGCAAGCATGATCACATTCTTTATTTCCTCACCTGAAAACAATACCACTGAAACCAAACTAGCCGAATTCAGCGAAAGAACCTCCATTATCCTGGAAGCTTCGGATGATGGAAGCAGTTTTCGCCGCATTGTCCAGATCCCTACCGGGCTTGAAACAGAGCTTTTATCGGGCAATAAGTTCATCAGCTTTGACTTCATTCCTACGAAGGCAAAATACTTCCGTCTTAGTTCAACAAAACCCCGGCGCTACCGGCAGGTCCAGTTTTCCGGCATTACGCGGCTTAAAAACTGGATGGAAAAAACCAATCACCGGGCCCGTTATCTCATGTTCGTGGATGAACCTTCCACTATCAGCCATACCAATAATCAGCGTGTGCCGCCGGGTTTCATTATTGATTACAACAAGATCGTCGTGCTAACCGACCATATGGATAAAGAGGGAATGTTGAACTGGGAAGCTCCACCGGGAAACTGGACCATCCTGAGAATCGGTTACACACCCACCGGTACATTAAACCGGGCTGCCCCTCAAACAGGAATTGGGTTAGAATGTGATAAGTATAGCAGGGAAGCTATGCGTTTTCATTTCAAAAAGATCACCGAACAATTTATCCCGGAAATGAAAGCATTGGCGGCAAAGGGAAAAATGGGATTGGAGATCGACAGTTATGAAGCTGGCACGCAAAACTGGACCACAGGCTTTGAAAAGGAATTTTTTAAAAAATGGAACTATGAGCTGGTTAAATATATGGCCATCCTGGCCGGGGGAAGGATCGTAGACAGTGTTGACAAAACCGAACGATTTCTCTGGGATTTCCGGCAGGTGCAGGCTAACATGATCGCCAATAATTATTATGGCCAGTTCTATGAATTGTGTAAGCAACATGGCATCATTTCCTATATAGAACCCTATGAAATGGGGCCGATGGAAGAAATGCAGATTGGTGCAGGTGCGGATATTAATGTAGGTGAATTCTGGAATGGTATTTCATCGGTATTGCCGGTAAAACATCCGGCTCGCAGAACAGCCAGGCTGGCCGCATCCATTGCACATATCAATAATCAATCCATCGTGGGAGCTGAAGCCTTTACAGCAGAGCCCGATTCTGGTAAATGGCAGGAACATCCCTTTGCAATGAAAGCCATCGGTGATAAGGTCTTTACACAGGGAGTCAACCGCATGATCTTTCATCGCTTTGCACACCAGCCGCATCCTACTGCTGTTCCAGGTATGACCATGGGACCCTGGGGAATTCATTTTGACCGAACTACAACCTGGTGGAACCAGGCTAAACCCTGGCTTCGATACCTATCAAGATGCCAGTGGCTGCTGCAGCAGGGCCGCATGGTTGCCGACCTGGTGTATTTCACCGGGGAAGATGCGAATATGTATACCCGTGTCATGCCGGATGAATTATGCCCGACACCCCCTGCGGGTTATGCCTATGACCTGGTAAACGCAGATAGCCTGCTGCAAGCGCAGGTATTGAATCAGGAACTATTACTTCCAAATGGATCGCGTTACCGGGTAATGGTATTCCAGGATTACCACGCCCTTTCGCTTCCTTTATTGCGCAAATTGAAAGACCTGGTGAACCAGGGACTGGTAATGGTAGGGGAGAAACCAACACGCTCCACGGGTTTGGCAAACTATCACGATGGCGATACTGAATTCCTTACTATCGTTGAAGAGCTCTGGAAAAATATTGATGGTAAGAGTACCAAACATACAATAGGTCGAGGACAGGTCATCTGGGGTCAGTCACTGGAGAAAGTTCTTGCATCGCTTTCACCAGGCCCTGATTTTACAGCCAGCTCGGGTAGAGGGAAACCGCCTGTTATTTATACACACCGGCAAACAGCAGAAGCGGAAATCTATTTTATTTCCAACCAAAAAAGATCGGTTGAAGAAATCACAGCCCGTTTCCGTGTGAATGGTAAACAACCCGAATTATGGGACCCTGCCAGCGGCAATATAACAAAAGCAATTTTTTATGAACCTATAAATGGCTTCACTCATGTTCCCCTTCAGCTGGAACCATATGGGTCTGTCTTTGTCATATTTCGTGAACCCGCGATTAATAATCCTTTTGTATCTCTTGAAAAAGATGAAACGATCCTTATCACTACCAGGCCGTTGGCTTATACCCCGCCGCTCTATGCCGACCATCAAAACTCTTTTAGCATTTGTTTCTGGGCCAAGCCTGAAATAAATGTATTACTCAAGCCCAGTTTTAATATGGGCAATACAGGTATTCCATGGACAGAATTCTACGCGATCTATCCCTCTCCCGGTTTGACTCTCTATGGAGAGGGTCATGCCTGTTGCGGTATCACGGCAGGGCGAAATGGCGTTGCCATTTGGGAGCATGCAAAGGATTCCCCGGTTTTAGCGCTGGCTGCTCCGGCGGCCATTGCGGGCTGGAGCCATATTGCCATTCTTTATTCCAGTGGAATACCTTCTGTTTATATCAATGGAAAACTGGCTGCGACTGGAGATAAAAGCAACTTTATCATTCACCCCTCCCTGGGTGAAGCCAGCCTGCAAGAAGGTGCATCTTTT
>DASUMO010000601.1:0-18567 GCA_036277695.1 Chitinophagaceae bacterium | reverse complement strand
GGGCGGCAAAATCGGCCCAGGTAACTGCAATGCTGGTATCCTTCATTTCCTCCAGCTTCTTCAATTTTTGCTGCCGTATAGAATCCGGCAGTAGCGTATCCCGGTCAATTTTGGTCTTTATGATAGCGAGTTCTTTCAGTCTTTCCTTCCGGGACATATCGCCAGGTTGGTTCAGCCGGAATGACCTGTCACCAGAAAATACGCTGAAAAAAAGAAGGAAAAAAACAGCCGAAGTAAACACATACATTTTCACCGGGTGCAGGTAACTGGCACGGCGGCCTTTCATGTATTCAATGGAGAGAAATCCAGGCTTAAACGCCAGGTCTTTGATAGTTTCGAAAAATTTGCTGTCAAAGTGAGTGATATCATAGAGAAAATGCGTAACCATATGCCAGAAGCTTTCTTTAGGCAGCACATTTTCCTGGCCACATTCATGGCAATAACGTCCCTGCACAATCGTACCGCAGTTCAGGCAATCCTTCTCTTTTCGCAGGGGTATATGCGACACGTATAATTTTTTCTAAAAATAAGTACAAAAAAATACAAGCTCTTTACTGTTTTACGTTAAGTCAGCACAAAAAGGTATTTTTGATGCACAAACCCAAGCGGCAAATGAAAAACCTCCTAATCTTCACCCTTCTATTGTTTTCCATTAACCTCCCTGCTCAATACTATTACAATGATATAATAGGTACCCGGGAAACCTACCGGCTCATGAAATCCTATGTGGCTAACAAGGTTAAATCAGTTGCTGCCAGTGGAAGCGACCAGCGGGGCATGAAAGCCACCGAATTTTCTGAATTCCATGAAGTAAAGGAAAATGGCCGTGCTTTGAAAGCCACCGCGATTATCAATTTGAATAAAACAGTGACCTATTCCAGGTTTGATGAAGAAGGCCGCATGATCAGCCTGACTGATTCCTCCAGTGAAATGGAAAGCAATACGGTTTATCATTATGATAAAGAAGGACGCATCAGCCGTATCCAAAATACCATCCACGACAGCTCCAATAATTTTAACCAGGTAGAAACGCATCATTGGATATACAATAACCAGGGGAAACCTGAAAAAATGTGGCGGATCATTTCCAGTTCAACCCAGGGCATACCCGATAGCCTCGAGATTCGTTTTGTGATAGACGAAGACGGAAATCCCGCCGAAGAGCGCACCTACCGTAAAGGATTTGAAACGGGTTATCTCTACTATTACTATGATGATAAGAACCGGCTCTCCGATATCGTACGCTATAATACCCGTCTTAAAAAATTACTACCCGACCTGATGTTTGAATATGATGAGGCGGACCGGGTTATTCAAAAAATTACTACTGTTTCAAGCCTGAATATGGGAGGATACCTTATCTGGCGTTATATCTATAATGAACAGGGATTAAAAACCAAGGAAGCCCTGTTTAACAACGAAAAAGTACTCACAGGCCGTATAGATTATACCTACAACTTTCAACCCTGATGTATTGAACTAAGTATTATTCCTTAGATGCTACAATAACAGGTTGACCCTGGTATGGTTTCAACTCATCCGAGCATGCGATGTAGTATGGGAAATAATCTACAAACTGGTTGAGGGGCGGGAAAATAATTCCCAACAAGGGACTACAGGAATTGTTTCCCCGGGACTGAAGGAATTTCCATCTGTGAATTCTTCCCCGTTTAGCCTTGTAACAAGAATACACCCAGCCTAGTTTTTACGGGCCGTTTTCTTTTTAGCTGTTTTCCCGGAACCCGTCTTTTTCCGGGCGGTTTTTTTAGCCGCCGATTTCTTTTTGGGCACTTTGGCTCCCGCTTTCCGGGCTTCTGAAAGTCCAATTGCAATGGCCTGCTTACGGCTGGTGACCTTTTTACCGCTGCCGCTCCTTAGCGTACCCTTCTTTTTCTCGCGCATTACTTTCTCCACTTTTTCCTGTGCGCCTTTTGAATATTTTGCCATGGTATAGGTTTTATTTTTCGGGATAAATAATTATGCCAATGCCGTTCCGGTGCGATTTATGTGCATTCAAAACCTGTTAACCAGATTCAATACTTCAAACTCTAATCATGTCAGTAAAAACTGCCTCTATTATTATTGGCATCCTGTTCTTACTAACCGGCATCCTGGGTTTTTTTGAAAACCCGCTGGTAGGTGAATCAGACAATGCTATTTTTCATGCGGATGCATTTCATAACTACGTTCATATTGGGAGCGGCGTGCTCTTCCTTTTATTTGCCATGGCAGCTCCGGGTGTAACAACCGGGTTTATGATTCTCTTCGGTCTTGTTTACCTGGGACTGGGTATCTGGGGATTTATGAAAACGGGTGAAGGGGGCATGACCGAATTGTTGGGTGTCCTGCATGTGAACCCGGCAGATAATTATTTACATATTGGGCTGGGATTATTGATTATCCTCCTGGCAATGGTGGCCAGGAAAGCGCCGGTTACCCGCCTGGCCTAGAGCAATAGCACCTATCAAATTTCCTCGCTAAGATTTTATACCCGCTTCTGAAAAAGCGGGCAGAGTCTTATATTTGCAGTCCTTTAAAGCCCAGGTGGTGAAATTGGTAGACACGCTACTTTGAGGTGGTAGTGCCTTAACCGGTGTGCTGGTTCGAATCCAGTCTTGGGCACAAAGTCCCTGACACGAAGTGTCGGGGCTTTTTATTTGGTAGCGACGCGAACCTGCTCGCAGGCGCGAACAAATAAAAAAGACCAGGCACGCGCTAGCGGTTCAGGGAATTTGGGTAAGCCCCTCGCAAGAGTAACCTGGATCATAAAATAATCCAGTCTTGGGCACAAAGTCCCGGACACAAAATGTCGGGGCTTTTGTTTGAATAAGGTTTCAATTTCAGCGGAGTTATTTATTCAAAACAATCCTGAAGATGGTACCCTTCCCTATTTCGGATTGCTTCACAAATATTTGTCCCTTGTGAAATTGTTCAATGATTCGGCGGGAAAGACTTAAACCAAGTCCCCACCCTCTCTTCTTGGTAGTAAATCCGGGCTTAAACACCTGGCCTACATGCGAGCTGGCAATTCCTTTCCCTGTATCTGCCACATCAATGGTAACCGCCTTGGGACCGTCCAAAATATCAATGGCGATAACACCCTTTCCTTCCATAGCATCCAGGGCATTTTTTAAGAGATTTTCTATAACCCAGTCAAACAGAGGAGCAGATATCAGGGCTATTACTTTTTCAGCCCCATGCGTGTTGATGCTGAACCGGATCTTGCCAGGGGCTCTCTTTCTTATATAATCAACCATGCTGCTGATCTGTTTGACCAGGTCCATTTCTTCCAGTTGTGGTGTACTCCCGATTTTACCAAAACGGTCGGATACCAGGCGTAGCCTGTTCACATCTTTTTCCAGTTCCTGGACGATTTTTTCATTCTCAGGTTTTTCCTTAAGCATCTCCACCCAACCTTCCAGGGAGGATACAGGTGTTCCCAACTGGTGCGCCGTTTCCTTGGCCATCCCCGCCCAAACCTGGTTTTGTACGGAACGATAACTGCTTCGTAAAGCCAGCAGGGTGACCAGGATGAACAACCCTACGATGAATAATTGAATCAGCGGGTAATAACGAACCTCATCCAGGAGGGTAGTATGCCCGTAATAATAGCGGTTGATGCGGGTTGTATCTACCGGGTCGGTATATTCCAGCGGAGACTTGTTGATCGATTTGAAACTTTCCAGTTTACCGGCCAGGTAATCCCCGTCTTCCTTTGCCTTAGCCGAATCCAGGTTCCAGTAACCGGTAATACTATCTTTTTCATTTGTTTCGATGATAGGAATTTCCTTATTCTCCCGGATGATTTTAAAGGGCAAGCGGGTGTCGGTAATATTAGGATCCAGGAGCGATTTAGTGGCTTCCACCCATTGCTCTACCTTCAGTCTTTCTTCGCTTGCGATTTTTCGGGCCAGGTATTGGGAATAGAAAATAGTCCCGCTTACAATAAAAATGGCGATTAATGCCAGCCCGGTTCTCCAATTTAAAAGCTGCTGAAACATTCTTGGATCGATTCAATTGATGCTGAAAATACGATTTTGACCGCTGTTTACTCACTAAACATGTTTAAAGCGGCTTGATCTTCACGGCCTTCCCTTATTTTTGAGCAAATTTTTAAACATCCTTGCAATCAACACCCGCCATTGCCATTGTTATACTGAACTGGAATGGTCGAAAATTTCTCCAGCAATTCCTTCCTTCTGTTACAGCCAACCTTCCGTTTCGTACTGAATTAGTTATTGCTGACAATGGTTCTTCCGACGATTCGGTCAGTTACCTGCAACAATTTTGGCCTTCTCTCCGGATTATGCGCTTTGATAGCAATCATGGTTTTGCCAAAGGATATAATATGGCCCTTAACCAGGTAAAGGCCGATTACTATGTCCTGTTGAATTCGGATGTAGAAGTAACAACCGGATGGTTAACCCCAATGATTGAATTACTGGAAAATGACCTTTCAATAGCAGCTTGTCAACCCAAAATACTTTCCTATCACCATAGGAACCTGTTTGAATACGCCGGTGCGGCCGGAGGCTGGCTAGATAAATATGGTTATCCCTTTGCCAAAGGAAGGATATTTGATATCTGCGAGGAAGACCGGGGACAATATGACCAGGCTGAGCCTGTTTTCTGGGCCAGTGGCGCCGCATTGTTTATACGGTCAAACGTTTTTCATTCAATGAAAGGGTTTGACGAATATTTTTTTGCGCACCAGGAAGAGATTGATCTCTGCTGGAGGATACAGTTAGCAGGTTATAAAATTTATTCCTGTCCCGGATCCGTGGTTTATCATATAGGTGGCGGAACTTTGCCGAGGGGAAACTCGTTAAAAACATATCTGAACTTCCGTAACAATCACATCATGCTTTCCAAAAATCTACCCATGCGTAAGAAGCTTTGGGTAATGCCTGCCCGGACTTTTTTGGACGCGGTTTCCGCCTGGAAAGGACTTCTTTCCGGAGACGGAGGTTATTTTATTGCCATCCTGCGATCCCATGCAGCCTTCCTGAAATGGTGGCTTTTTTACAGGGCAAAAAGCTTATTCCCAGCGGAGAAAAAAGCCCCCCTTGCAGGATTTTGGCAGGGTAACCTGGTGTGGCAGCATTTTGTAAAGAAGAAAAAGTTTTTCTCAGAAATTGTAGGAAAATGCCGGTAGATATTTCGGTTGAACCCTTATTTTTGCAGCACAAAATTCTGACTATGAGTCAACAGCACGAGTACCAGCAGGAATTACAAAAAATCCAGGACAAGGATTTCGCTCACAACTGGGTATCTTCCTCTGCTTTTTTGTTCTACCTGCAGGTTGTTTGTATCATAGCCTTTGTACTGGGCGGCTGTTATATGCTTTATACCAAGCGTTTTGACAAACCGGAAGTACCGATACAGGAAAGTTCTCAGTATACTCCCAAATACAAATAATTCCGGTTAAATTTTTTTGCAAATAGCTCAATGCCTATTTTTGCAACCCTTTAGGTCTTTTGATAGCCCAGATGACGAAACAGATCTTTTTTTTAATAAGCGGAAGTAGCTCATTTGGTAGAGCACGACCTTGCCAAGGTCGGGGTGGCCGGTTCGAGCCCGGTCTTCCGCTCTGGAGTCCTCCTGTATCTTACGGGGGGATTTTTTTTACCTTCAATTCACTATTGCCCTGGTGGTGGAATTGGTAGACACGCAGGACTTAAAATCCTGTGGCCCGCAAGGGCCGTAACGGTTCAACTCCGTTCCGGGGCACACTAAAAGCGACTAGCGTCGCTTTTTTTATTATTTATGTTTTCTGTTTATATCATTTATTCACAAAAATGTGGCCGGTATTATATCGGTTATTCTGCGGATGTACTGGCAAGGCTAGTTCGGCATAATGAGGGCAAAATAACAGCTACCAAAAATTGCAGGCCTTATCAACTTTTGGGTACTAAACAATTCCCATCAGAATTAGAAGCCAGGCGGGAAGAATTACGTTTGAAAAAACAAAAAAGCAGAAAGTACATCGAGTGGCTTTTGGCAGGAAACTGGTAGGCACGCCCCGATTAAATCGGGGTGGCCCGCAAGGGCCGTACCCCGGTTTAACCGGGGTCCGGGGCACACTAAAAGCGACTAGCGTCGCTTTTTTTATTAGGAAAAAATTCACAGTATTGTGGATATTGTCCTTACCCAAATAATCCCGATCAACTTTTAATTTCAGAATCGCTGAAAAGGTTGAATTAAGTATTATCACTATGTAAATGGCATAGTAATTGGCCGAAATAGTCCTTAGTAAAATATGGATTAGAGATATTAAAGCTGGGTATTGTTTACAAATAGAAGAATTTCACAATATCTTCGATGTTAGAAGATAGTAAACCAATATTCGCATAGAAGAACATCCTGAGTACACCGGACCTGAACGAAAGCAAAATCCCATTGACTTTATCCCAATTTAATTCCCTCAATCAGTGATGAGGAAAGTTATGGCACGATGACTTTACTGGCTAAAGTAAAGATGATCTTGTCCCGACTGTCCCGGCAGGATATCTATAACTATGAAATGAAAAGAGGAGCACTACCTCAGGATGAGATATTTAAATAAATGAAAACTGAAAAACCATGAGCGTTTTGAAACCCGTGAAAATACTGGCCGTCCTGTGTACAGCAGTATTTGTTTGGTCCTCGTGCCAAAAAGATGTATCCAGTACTAATGATGAAACTGGTGAATTCAGACTTTCCGGTCTTGTCAAAGACGATCCCGGGCAACTCAGTAAAGTAACTTTGTTAATGTCTCCGGAGTATGCGGGGATAGGTATAGCAGAGCGGGGTAAAGATACTGACCGGGATGGCATACCCGATTCCCGCGACCTCTGCAAGACTCAAAAAGAAAATTATAACGGCTACCAGGATACCGATGGTTGCCCGGATTCTCCCCCTGTAAATACTGATAGCGATGGCGATGGTATCCTCGATCCGGGAGATGCTTGCCCTACCCAGGCAGAAACCGTAAATGGCTACCAGGATTCGGATGGTTGTCCAGATTCGCCACCGGTTGATACTACGATTATTGAACCACCCCAGGTAAACCTGCCTTCCAGTTACCAGTTAGCAATGCCCCCTGTAGGACAACAGGGCGCAGAATTTTCCTGCGTGGCCTGGGCTGTTTCCTATGCCCGTTCGGCAGAACGATATTATAAGGCTGGTGCAACAAGTTATTCATTGGGCACCAATATTTTTAGCCCGGAGTATGTATACAACCAGGTCAAAGCTTCTTCCGAATGTTCTTCAGGCAGCGGAATTTATACCAGCCTGAACCTATTAATGAACCAGGGTGTTTGCAGTTGGGAAACCATGCCTTACAGTGATGCCAATGGTTGTTCCCTCCTGCCGAATACAACTCAATCAACAGAAGCCAACAACTTCCGAATTAATTCCTTTGCACAAGTGTCGCTTTCTGACCCGACAGCAATCAAGACATTATTATCACAAAACCACCCCCTGATAGCGGGCACCAGTATTGACGATAATTTCACCAACGCCACGGCTGGTATGATCTGGAATTCATTCAATGGTGTTTATGGCTCCAATCATGGATACGTAATTTGTGGATATGATGATAGCCGCCACGCCTATAAAGTGATTAATTCCTGGGGAACCAGTTGGGGAGATAATGGTTATACCTGGATTGATTATGATTTCTTCGGAACTCTTCCCGGCACCCTTTACGTTATCACCAGTGCCAATTAAATGTAAAATAAACGTATAAAAAAGCAGGGTGCTAAAGCACCCTGCTTTTTTAATACCTATTACCCTATTATTCCTGGAATAGTTTTCCGTTGGCCATTTTGCCATTTACGGTAAACCGATAGACCAGGGTTGAATTGCTCACCCACTTTGCGCGGTACGTTATATCCTGGGCTACACCTGCTTTAATATATCCTTCAAAAACTACTCCTAGCTTTTGTCCTGTAATATTATACACTTCCAGCAGGGCCCTCCCCGACTCCGAAGATGAAAACCGGAAATTCAACAGTTTCTTGAATGGATTCGGGTATGCCTGTACCTGCAATCCTGGGCCAATAGCAGGAATGGGTAATGCCTGCTTTGCTGCGACATTATTTTCACTGGTTGTTACAGGATTTACTGTTCCGGTAGTCAGTGGTCTTTCTTCATGTATTTGCGTTACCGGTGGTGCGACAAACTCGATTGTTTGCACACAGCTGTTTTGATTACCTGCTTTGTCAACGGCATACCAGGTTCGTAAGATTGTACCACAAGGCACATTGATAGCCGGTGCGTCTTTGTAATAGATTATTATATCAGCAGGCGCTGAACAATTATCTGTCGCCGTAGCGGTTCCGGCGTTGACAGGCAGTGGTGAAGTTCCACAGATCAGCGCTGAAGCACCCGTTTTATTGGGCGGGCAGGTAATGGTAGGAGCTGTACCATCGGTGAGGATAATTGTTTGAATGCAGGTAGCGGTATTATTACAAATATCTGTCACAGTCCAGGTGCGTGTAATAACCGTTCTGTTACAGTTCGCAGCTGTCACATCTGAAAATGTTGCAGTCGCGGTACAATTTTCCGTGAACGTCGGTGTGCCTGTACTCGAAGGAAGAGTTGATGCTCCGCAAGACAGGTTCTTATCTGTCGGGCATTGGGTAATAACCGGAGGATCTGTATCAGCCACTGTAACCAATGGACCAAGACAACTTGCTGAAGTTACGCCCGGTGGCACAGCCGTTAATGTGAGCCTGACCTGGTATTGCGTATTACAGCTTGAACCCAGCGCGGCTACATCAACTTTCACGGTATTACCTGTTGTTGAACCGTCAAATGAAGCGGAAGGGTGGGTGCCTTCAAAAGTCCAACTGGCTGTGAAGCCGGCTGGGATCGGATCAGCAGCCTGGTCATTATTGGGATCATAGAAATAAATATTATCCTGTGAACCCGGGCAAACTGAAGCAGGTCCATTTACCCTGCAGGTTACGCCACCTGTTACATCGATCGTTACGGTAGATGAATCTTTGCAACCTGGTGCACTGGATTGGGTTGCAATGACCCTGATCGTATAAACTCCCTGGGCAAAAGGTGTCAAAACATTGAAAGTAATATCACCGGCCGCGGGGCTGTTAGCATTGGTTAAGGATGCATTACCACCCGAAGGCACTGAAACCACTTTCCACAGGAACGTATAATTCGCCGTGGTGCCCGGTGAAATAGATTGTATCCCGACAACTTGCGAAACACTAGAATTCAGATTTAGTGTATAGGCATTATCGGCATCCGTTGCATCCACCTGCACATCCACTATATTGACATTGGTACCCGGGGCTGTACTTGACCCAAGGTAACAGACAGTCGTTATCCCGTTAGCTGTAGTGGTAAGTTTGACATTAAAACTTCCTCCGGCAGTGAAATCGGCTGTTGTTGCATTCGGGTTGGGTGTCACAGTAATGGACTGGCCGGTATTCGATCCGCTGATGATCGCATTGGCTGTGTTGTTAATCAACTCCCATAAATAGGTGACACCTGTTACTGTGGTACTATACTGCAATGAAGTAGTTTCCGGGCAGGCTTCCGTAGGTCCTGATACATTGCATTCCGGTGGAGGAATAACAGCCTGGGCGGATAAGGACCTGTCCTGGTTACCCAATCCAACTTCGCAGCTATCACTGTTACAGGTTTTGTTGCCTAGTGGAGATCCGTTATATACAAAAAACTGTTTCACCCGCATATGATAAGGCGAACCACTAATGCCGCTGGCAGAGAGAGGTACCCCATTTTCATCAAAGCCCCAATCCAGGCGACTGGCAATATGGCCACCCCATGCAAAAAGTACTGAATCATCATCTGCGGTAAACTTTATCCTGATCTGTGTTTCAGCCGAGGCCGAGGCTCCTGTAAGGGATTCCTGCACTGTGTAGTTCATAGTTACAAAGGTCCCATTCCATATAGTCATTACTTTTTCACCGGCAGGCAATGCATTGAAACTATTTTTGGGTTGATCATCCACAGGGGTGCCGTCATCAACTCCTCCATGACTGCCATTGTCACTATTATCATAATAGCCGGAAGGAACAGGATCAGGCTCAGGAAAAGTAGCCGTAAACGGTCCCGTAACAACAGCCATCGTGTATTGATTGGAGCCGCTTTGAAAATGGAGCGGATCAATCACTTCAGCATCATGGCCAAATGGACCATGCGGTTCCAGTCGCTGGTAATGTGTTAAATAATCGATGGCCATATGATCGCTATGCTTGGTGTCATATCCAAGCACGATCGAATAGGAATTTCCGGCTACCAGGCCCGTCAGGAGAACCCTATAAGGAATGGACTGTCCTTCCATATAGTGAGAATTAGAAGATCCTGCATTACCGTTTACCCATAACGGAATGGTATTGCCAGGGAAAGTATTGGAATTCCTGATCTGGTCAATATTTGCAGCCTGGCCAAATAAACTGGAAGTGGAAACCATTGTTGAAATGGCCAGAATGAAAATCAAGGGTAACCGGGTAAGAATCATTTTCTGGAAAAATGCAGGCCAGGAACAATAGAAGTTCCGGCGGAGGTTCGGTGATTTGTTAGTTTCGGAATCCATAAAAAAGGTTTTAAAATGAAAAAAAGGGGTTTCCAGGCTGGTGGCATAAATCCTATCTGGCAATAAAAATCCTGCCTACAGGTGCTATTCCTGGTTTCTCAATAGATGGTTATCCCTTTTAGTTTATTTCAAATGGATATCAGCCGCTTGGTTTCTTATGAGGATTTTAAAAACCAGGGCGTGCAGAGAATAACTGAAGGCAACTATTACATTCAGTTGTTCAGGTCATTTTTTAATTCCGGCAAATGAAAAAACCTTTTCACCTGCCAGAAAAATGATTTGCTTGGATAGGATAGTGAATGGTGTAACGCGTCACAATAATTCATTGAAATGAATAATGCAACCAACGTAAGGCCCGATTACTAATGAAGTGGTTCTGTTCAGTAACTCAAAAAATCCGATGCCTGGTACAATACAATCCTGCTGGCCTTTCTCATCCACGCTAAAACCAATAGTGGGTGAACTATTCACCAGTAATTGCTACTATTAACCTGCAAGTTTAAAAGAGTAAGACTGACGGAAGTCTGGATAGGCTACTTTAGGGTTTGAATTATTATTGGTGGCCGGATCTGGGTAAGAAATGGATAGGGATGCAGAGGATGCGGGAATTGATTCGAACTGGATAAAGTTACTATAATATTCATCTGAAGAAATTTTTCCACATATTTATTTTTACTCTTCTTCCCTGTTTTGGTGGAGATTTCAAAATGGAGCGGAGCCGGTTAATCCGCCCTGGCCGGGTACCGGCCCGGTATCAACTTTATCCCTTAATTTGTAAAAAATATTGCTAATGCCCGATATTAAATGCCCCGCATGTGGTCATGAATTCCCGTTGGAAGAAGCTGTATCTGAAGACTATAAGAAGGAACTGCGGGAACAGATGGTAAGTTATAAAAAACAAAAAGAAGAAGAGTTGGCCCGCAAAGAGCAGGAATGGCAGCGACAGCTTCAAAAAAAGGAAACGGAATTTGGTGAGCTATTACAATCGGAAAAAGCCAGGCTGCAGCAACAGCTGGAAGAAAATATCCGCAAAACCATAACCGGGGATTTTGAAAACAAGGTCCGGCTGCTGGAGCAAAGTCAAAAAGTAAATGAAGAAAAACTCCGGTTGGCCCGCCAGAAAGAACTGGAATTCCTGCAAATGCAGCAGGACCTGAAAACAAGGGAAGAGGAACTCAATTTAACCGTGCAGAAAAAACTGCAGGAAGAAAGAAGCAAGTTATCGGAAGAACTCCGCAAACTGGAAGAACAAAAAGCAGCTGCCCGCGAAAATGAATACCAGCTCCGTTTAAAAGAGCTGGAAAAACAACTGGAAGACCAGAAAAAACTTGCCGATGAAATGCGCCGCAAAGCCGAGCAGGGCTCCATGCAATTGCAGGGGGAGGTCCAGGAGTTGGCCCTGGAAGAAATGCTAAAGGCCGCCTTCCCCTTTGACGAGATACGCGAAGTAGGCAAAGGAGTACGCGGGGCTGATTGCATACAGGCAGTGCGGAATAATTTTGGACAGGAATGCGGGCAGATCATTTATGAAAGCAAACGCACCAATTCCTTTTCTATTGAATGGATTGATAAACTGAAAGCTGACATGCGCAGCCAGGGTGCAGAAATTGCTGTGATTGTAACGAAAACAATGCCCAAAGACATGGATTGCTTTGGCATTAAAGACGGGGTTTGGATCTGTTCATTTTCCGAAGTAAAATCACTGGCAGTGGTATTAAGGGATGCGGTGATCAGGGTGTTTAATGCAGCAAAAAGCCAGGAAAACAAAGGAGATAAAATGCACTTGTTATACAATTATCTCACCAGTTCAGAATTTTCCGAGCAATGGAAAGCGATCCGGGAAGGATTCATGAATATGAAACTTTCTATCCAGAAAGAAAGGGATGCCATGGAGAAACTCTGGAAATCCAGGGAAAAACAATTAGAAAAAGTATTATTAAATGCCGCCCATGTCCGCGGCTCTATTGAGGGAATAGCCGGGATGGATTCGGTGGATTTGAATTTGCTGGATAACAGTACAGGGGAAGAGGAATAGGTTTGGGCTTCTATCTGCTAGCTACCAGCTGCCAGTTTTTTTGAAATTGTATAGTGAAAAGTTAATGGTCAACACTAATCAAGATAAGATACAAGACACTTACGACTCCCACCTTCGCCAAAGCTTCGGTGGGCAAGCACAACTCACCACTCAAAACCCGCAACTCAGGACTCACCTAAGTCACAACCCACGCCAGCACCAACCGGTCAAATACCCGGTAATGCACCATTAGTTCTTCGCCGGTCTTGGCAAAAAAGCAATCTATCGTTTCTGAGCCTTCATGTATTCGCTGTAATTGTATATGCTGGCGGAAATCTACGGCGCCATCCCCATACCACTTGAAAACAGCTTCCTTGGCACTCCACATCAATGTTGACTGTTCGAGCTGGGTGGAATGGAACAGCATATGCCTTTCTGCTGCAGACAAAAATTTTGGAATTAATTGTGCGACCAGGGGTCTTACCAGTTCCACATCTATTCCCACTCTCCTTTTTTGGCTAACGATGGCTGCTGCATAATTCCCGCAATGAGAGATTGAAAAATGATACTGTTCCTCCGGTAAAAAAGGTTTCCGGGTATCTGCGATCTGTATCAATTCAAATGGGAAATCAGGAAAAAGGAATTGCAACAGGAAGCGGCCGGCCAGGTGTTGCAGCCTTTTATGGGGATGCGTAACATCCCGGTGCTGGGGAACATTCGCTTTAAAATAAGCTTCTGTTTCTTCAATCTTCCAGATTCCCAACCTGGTAAACGGCCCGACTTGCTGCTGGTGAAAAATGGGCATGGTTAGTTAAAATTGACCTGGCAGATTTAAACTTCCTATAATTTGGTAAAGGTATATTTCGTACCTGTTTTTGAAATTTTAGCAAAATCAAAAAACTGTTCGTGGTTAGCGGTGGTAAAACTATTATCATTCAATGAATAGGCACGATCCGAACCCATGGCCTTAAAAACGAGGTTGAACTTCCCGTTCTTCAGGATCTCGAAATAATCAATCTCGAGTGTATAATCTCCATCAGCCAGGGCATTGAGGAAATTTTCATCTTCGAACGCCGTACTGTTATCAGCCTCCACAACAGGTATAAACTCTTTGGCGGTTCCTACCCCTTTATAGACATAAAAATCAATATCGGCGCCGGCCAATGCACTGGATCCATCTGTCAGCGACCAGTTCAGTTTAATATTTATACCCTGTGCATCGGTGATCTCGTTGGCAGGAATTTCATCATCTTTATCTTTTTTACAGGAGAAAAGGGATAGAACAAGAAAAGAGAGGAAAGCAATTTTCAATAGTTTTGGTTGCATGGTAAAGGGAATAGGTGAAGAATGTGCTAAGGTAAGCCGGAAAAACGGCATTGTCATATTCACATGAATTCCACCTCGCTTTCCTGAATACGTAGAATGCTTACTTTCGCAAATCATTCATAAAACGATACGCATGATCCTAAGTGATAAACGCATTCTCGAAGAAATGGAAAAAGGAACGATCAAACTGGCACCCTATGACCGGGAATGTCTGGGCAGCAATTCCTATGATGTGCACCTGGGACGCTGGCTGGCAACTTACCGCGAACATATCCTGGATGCGAAAAAACATAACGAGATTGAATATTTCGAGATACCGGAAGAGGGTTTTGTACTCTACCCCCATATATTCTACCTGGGTGTAACGGAAGAATACACGGAAACACATGCCCATGTACCCTTCCTGGAAGGAAAATCTTCTACCGGCCGGTTGGGGATCGATATACACGCGACAGCCGGCAAAGGTGATGTTGGTTTCTGTGGACACTGGACCCTTGAGATCTCCGTCAAACAACCTGTCAAAGTCTATCGTGGCATGCCAGTCGGCCAACTGATTTATTTCCCGGTAGATGGCGAGATTGAAGTAAAATACAATCAAAAAAAGAGTGCCAAATACAGCGGCCAGCCCGATAAGCCCATCGAAAGTATGATGTGGAAGAATGTGTTTTAAGTAGAAAAATCCTTTTTTTGGGAACTGAGCTTGAGCTGCGAGCTACGAACTATAAAATTAGTTCAGCTGCCATATTGTATAATTCAGGATTGCTGCGAAACTTACCCAACTGATATATGGAACCAACAACCAGGCAGCGGCTTTATTGACCCGGGCAAATGCGAAAATGGTCAATAAAATAAAGACCCAAAGAATAAGGATTTCCAGGAATGCCCAGCCCGGTTGCTGCTGGTCGAAAAAAATAAATGACCACAAGAAATTCAGGATAAGTTGGAAGGCAAACAGGATCAATGCTATTTTCTTGACCCGTTCATCGGAACCAGATTTCCAAACCAGGTATAAGGCAATTCCCATCATGATATACAATGTTGTCCATACCGGGCCGAAAATCCAGTTGGGAGGATTCCATGAAGGTTTTTGAATAGTCGTGTACCAGCTGTCGACGCCGGAGGCTGTAAATAGACCGGCGGTAGCTCCAATTCCAACGGTCAATAAAATGGAGATGATCAGTTTGGCCGTATTATTCATAGAATGAAGTTAACAAAGGCGCATGATGAAAGTTCAAAGGGAGTTAATTCCGAATTTTTTATAATACGCGATCAGCCAGGCGACTACTTCATTATAGGTTTGTTTACCACCCGGCTGGTTATTGGCTTTTAAATAATGTCCATAGGCCCACATGATTACCGGTTCAATGGGGTTTCGGTATTTCTTAAAAAACTCCCGGTATTCCCTGATATCAGCATGCACCTGGGGATGTAATAAACTGTCGATTGATTTTGCCAGCAAAGTATCCCGGCGGGCCAGTTCGCGTTTGGCGTATAAATACATATCAAAATACATCGAATATTTCAACGCCACCGAGCTGGATTCATGGCAAGCCAGGAAGGCAACAAAATTAGCTTCATTTTCCTTGGCATATCCTAACTGGTGAGCGATCTCATGCGTGGTTACAAAGGGTTCTATTACCCGGGGTATCGTAGTATTAACCTGCGCCTCTCCCGAAAAAGGATTGTAGTAACCCTGGAAACCAAGATAATTGCCGGCATAACTGAAAAGGGAGGGCTTTATCGAAACTGGGCGGTAACGCAAAAAAGCATGTTGCTTTTCCGCTTCCTTAAAAGCCTGGGAACTTTCTGTAAACAGCAATTTCTTCCGGTTGAAGGAATCCCTTTGCAGCTTACTGACCAGGGGTGCGTAAAGGTTTAACCTGGATTGTAGCTGGCTGATCAGGCTGTCGAGGTCCGCCTGGGCATAGGTTTTAACCTCTAAACCCAGTTGGGGCGAAACCCCGAGCCGGTTATAATTCAACCCCCAGAGCAGGTTGAAAAAAACATACACAAAGAGAAAAAAGAAGATGGCCTGTTGGAGAGCCTGTACAAAATAGTTGCGGGTCAGTTTTTTCTGGAAAAGAAGCCGGAAAAAGCGAAAGGTCCGAAAAAGAATGACCAGGATCAGGAATCCATAAAACAGGTCCCCGATGCTGAAGGGTATCCATCCTAATAAGAATCGTTGAGCGCTGGAAATGAGGGGATAAACCCCATAGGTATAATTGCGCTCCACCCAGTCGGGGTACAATGAAACCCATTTGATAGCGATAGTGCCGGTGATCAGCAGAACCCAACTCCAGCTTTTCATCAACCGGGCAAACAAATGGGACAAGAATTTCTGCAATCGGTACTAATTTTAAGGGTGTTACAAATCAGGGGCTTAAGTTAACCAGAAGGCTGAAAATAATCCCAAAAACAGCCTGAAATTTTACTCTAATTCCCCTACCTTTGCGCCCCGTCCCAATAATTCCGGGAAAGGGCTAAAAAGTTCATTCATGGCGCACCGCAGGGACTTTGAGATAGCATTTGTGGGGTTAAAACCAGGTGTTCATGAATATAACTACGAGATCACCGATAAGTTCTTTGTAGCATACCAGCAGCAGGATTTTCACAATTGCAGGGCCAAAGTAAGGCTGTTATTGGATAAAAAGAATGGTTTTATGCTCCTGAAGTTTGAAATCGGGGGCAGCCTGGAATTTACCTGCGACCGTTGTAATAATAATCTCCCTTTTGAACTTTGGGATGAATTCAGGATAACGGTAAAAATGGTGGAAGATTCCGGGTTGATGAACGACCAGGAAGAAGATCCCGATATCTATTATATTGGCAGGACGGAAAGCCATATTGATGTGGCCGACTGGATTTACGAGTTCATCAACCTGAGCATACCCATGCAAAAGGTTTGCAGTTATGAAAAGATGGACGGTCCCTATTGTAACCCGGCCGCCCTGGACGTGCTGAAAAAAATGGAACCGGAGGATAAGAAAAAAGCCGGGGACAACCCGATCTGGAAGGGATTGGAAAAGTTTAAAGACCTTGATAGTTGAATTAGTGGTGAATAGTACGCGAGTACAACAAAGAATTCACAACTCACGATTCACGACTCACGAAGAAAAAGTATTTACGAATCTTAATATTTGAGTTATGCCAAATCCGAAACGCAGACATAGTCAGCAAAGAAGCGCCAAGCGCAGAACCCATTATAAGGCTACTGCTGCAACATTGACAACCGACAGCACCACGGGTGAAACCCATGTTCGCCATCGGGCCCATGTCAGCGAGGGGAAACTGTACTACAAGGGTAAAGTAGTGGCAGAAAAGTCTCCTGTAAAGAAATAAAGGGGAAAACAGCAAGTTCTACATAATTATTCCAAATTCATTGCTAAGTTTATAGCTGGCAGTGAATCTTGGAATTTTTAATTTTCCGACAGCATGACCATATCACTCGACATGATGGGAGGCGACCTGGCCCCACTGGAAGCGGTTAAAGGTGTGTTACAATACCTGCAATCTAGTTCCTCTCCTGCCAAACTTGTGCTGATCGGTGACCAGGCCCAACTGGAAAGGATGCTGCAGGAACACCTGGTTCCGTCAGGGTCTTTCAAAATCGTTCATGCCGACCAGGTCATTGGCATGCATGAATCCCCCACAAAAGCGTTGAAAGAAAAGCAGCAGTCTTCAATTGCTATAGGATTTCATTTGCTCGCTTCCGGCAAAACAGATGCATTTATCAGTGCCGGCAATACCGGGGCTATGCTGGTAGGAGCACTTTTTAGTTTGAAAGCGCTGGAAGGAGTAATAAGACCCACCATTTCAACTATTATCCCGGGGGAAAATGGTGGCACCAGCATTTTGCTGGATGTAGGATTGAATTCAGATTGCAAACCCGAGCAAATTAACCAGTTTGCCATCATGGGTACGGTATATGCCCAATTGATGCTGGGAATCGATAATCCCCGTGTTGCACTGATCAATGTTGGCGAAGAAGAAGGTAAGGGAAACTTGCTGGCGCAGGCAGCCTATCCCCTGCTAAAGGAAAACAGGCATATACAATTTATAGGAAATATTGAAGGAAGGGATGTGCTGGCCGAAAAGGCGGATGTGATGGTCTGCGATGGTTTTACCGGGAATATAATATTGAAAATGGCCGAATCCCTTTACGATATCACCTATCGAAAGGGAATAACACATGAATACTTCGAACGATTCAATTTTGAGATCTATGGTGGTACGCCGGTCCTGGGCGTGTCTAAACCCGTGATCATCGGGCATGGCATTTCACATGGCAAAGCGTTCATGAATATGATCAGGGTAGCCGAAAAAATGATTGAAAAAGACGTGCTGGGTAAAATGAAAGAAGAACTGGTCAACTGATCTTATTCGGTTGCCGGAAATAGTACCTATCAGGATAGTAATAAAGAAAACCTCCCGGCAGCACTACCCTTACATGGCTTTGTTTTTGAGTATTGTTGACAATGGAAAAATTCTACCTTATTCTCTTTGCCTGCCTGGCAGGATTGCTTTCCTGTGGCCAGGGTTCCAACCGGGGAGCCACCCCCATTAAGGCAAAGAAAACAAGCTATGAGTTCCTATTGGGCGAGACAAGAAAACAAGTGCTGGTCCATGAATATGGTAACAGGAATGATATTGTAATGCTGAACCT
>DASUMO010000600.1:0-15885 GCA_036277695.1 Chitinophagaceae bacterium | reverse complement strand
TTCAGATGATCCCCTGTTCTGGATCCACCTGAACGTGGATTATCCTTTTCACCTCACCGGTGTATTATACTTCCCCAAGCTGAAGAATGATTTTGAAATTCAAAAGAACAAGATCAAGTTGTTCAGCCGACAGGTCTTTATCACAGACGAAGTAAAAGATATCGTTCCCGAATTCCTGATGCTGTTGCACGGTGTGATAGATTCGCCCGATATCCCGCTGAATGTAAGCCGGTCGTTTTTACAATCAGATGCCAATGTTAAAAAGATCAACAGTTATATCTCCCGTAAAGTGGCGGATAAACTCAACGAACTTTTTAAGAAAGACAGGAAAAGCTACGAAGAAAAATGGGGCGATATCGGACTCTTTGTAAAATACGGCGCTATTTCGGATGAAAAATTTTATGAGAAAGCCAAAGAATTTCTCTTACTGGAGAATACAAATAAAGAAAAGTTCACGCTGGAAGAATACAGTATCAAGGTAAAGGATTTCCAGACTGATAAAGATGGAAGGCTGGTTTATCTCTATACCGCCGATCCCGAAAGACAGGATAGTTATGTGCAGGCCGCACATAAAAAAGAATATGATGTGCTGGTGATGAATTCCCCGATTGATACCCATTTCATCCATCACCTGGAAATGAAACTGGAAAAGACTTCACTCAAAAGAGTGGATGCCGATGTGATGGATAAACTGATCGTGAAAGAGGAAAACCTGAAACATGATTTAACAGAAGAAGAGATTGGCCGGCTCAAAAATATTTTTGAGAAATCGATCAACAATCCCGCCATGAAGGTAGAAGTGGAAAGCCTGCCTGCCGAAGGAATGCCAGTATTATTAACTATGGAGGAATGGATGCGCCGTATGAAAGATATGAGCAAGCTGGGAGGGGGAATGAACTTTTACGGAACTATGCCGGATACCTATAAGGTCACGGTGAATGCCAATCATAAACTGGTCAATAAGATCCTGAACGCAGACGAAAACCAGCAAACCCTGCTGGCCAAACAGGCTTTTGACCTGGCCATGCTGACCCAGGGCCTGCTTAAAGGCGCTGACCTGACGGCTTTCGTGGAAAGAAGCGTGGAAGTGATGTAAGCGCTTAATCTTCGGAAGATTGTAGATAGTTGCACAACGAACACAAAGTATTCACAAAGAACACTACGTAACGGAAGACAACTTCGAAAACTTGCTGTGCTTTGTGTGAACTTAGGTTCTTTGTGCTCCAAAAGAAATATCTTATTGCGTCTTAGCTCCCTGTTCAATCCAGCACCGTATTGCATCCCGCTCTTCCAAAGTCATATTGGTTTTATTATTCTGGGGCATGGTATGCGTGAGCACCACCCGTTGCAGGATCAGTTCTTTTTTCTTTACAATATCCAGCGGGGTATCATAAACTACACCGTTAGGCGCCACTGTGTAAACTTTATCAGTGGGACGGGCGGAGTGACAACTTACACATCGCTCCTGGATAATGGCATTTATTTCGGTAAATGAAATTTCCCGGCATTTAGTATTAGAGGAGGGAGGACGTGTTACATATGCGGTTGCCAGCAATATCAATACCGAAGCTGGTAAAATCCATACACTCAACTGTCCTTTTTCACGCAGGTTCAGCCAGTGCTTGATGCCGGCACTTCCCAGGGTTATTGCCATCAGCACCAGCCATTGCGAGGAATGCCCGAAGGTGCTGGGAAAATGGTTGCTGACCATGACAAACAATACAGGCAGGGTGAAATAATTATTATGGATAGAACGAAACAAAGCATTTTTTCCTTTTTGCGGATCAGGTGCCCTTCCCTGTTTGGCCGCATTGACCATGGCTTTTTGGGAGGGAATGATCACGAAAAATACATTGGCGGCCATCAGCGTACCAATCATGGCCCCGAAATGGATAAAGGCTGCTCTTCCTCCAAAGACCTGGCTATAACCATAGGCGAAACCGCCCAGCAATAAAATCCCGGTGAGAACAAAAAGCAGGGGACTTTTTACAAGTGGTGACTTACAGAGCAGATCATAGAGTATCCAACCCACTGCAAATGATCCTATACTAATGCTGATTGCTGCCGTCGAACTGAGTTTCATCACCTGGCTATCCACCAGCATGGAGGAGGCATTGAAATAATAAATGATGAAGAGCAGGGCAAAACCCGAGACCCAGGTAAAATAGGCTTCGTACTTGAACCAGTGCAAGTGTTTGGGAATTGTTTTGGGTGCGACTTTATATTTTTCCAAATAATAAAAACCGCCACCGTGAACAGCCCATAGATCACCCGCGATCTCATCGCGGATATTTTCCTTGCGGTTCAGCGCATTTTCCAAAAACACAAAATAAAAAGAAGCACCGATCCAGGCTATGCCAAATGTGATATGCATCACCCGCACTACGATATTCAGCCATTCCCGCAGGTGACCTTCAAAAGGGCTACTCTTAACCATAAAATAAATACTGGCGATGATGGCGAGAATGGTAAATACAATGGCTGCATAGATCCAACCCTGTATCATTTCCGTTCGTTGATGCTGCAATTCGTTTTCATGATTCTTAGCAGAAACGGCATGCACCCGGTAAGTCATGATGATGAGCATAACCAGTATTGCGCTGAATAATATAAGCAGTATAGTTGCCATTCGCTAAGCTATGTCTCTATGTGAACTATGATACTATATGGTAAAAACCTTCAACCTTGATACCGCCTCAGATGGCTGGCGTAGTTCACCACATAGTACAATTGCAAAGTCAAAAGTCAAAATGAAAAATAAAACTCAGCTCCAACCTTTGCCAAGGCTTCGGTGGGCAGGCACAGCTCACAGCTCGCAGCTCACAGCTCAGCTCTTGCTTCCTCAAAGTATTAAATTGTTTTGATTTGATTATTCTTTGGTTTACACAATTACAGTCAGCCATAACGCATTATATTCTATTTTTATGATAAGAGAATCTAATGAATATTGATGCTGCCATAAAAACGGATCGCCTGATCTCAGCGGGAGGACTGCGGAGCGGCTTTGTATTGATTAAGCAAGGAATCATCATCGACGTAGTGACAGAGCTGCCGGCCGGTGATTTTCCTGTCACGGACCTGGGCAGCCTGGTACTGATGCCCGGTATTGTGGATCCCCATGTTCATATAAACGAACCAGGTCGAACAGCATGGGAGGGTTTTGATACAGCTACCCGGGCCGCCCTGGCCGGGGGAATTACGACCCTGGTTGAAATGCCCCTGAATGCTTCACCGGTAACCACGACTGTAAATGCCTTTGAGAAAAAACTGGAATCCATTGGTCTGACCGGAAAGCTGAGACCAGGAACGGCCGGGCCAGGGGGCAAGCTTCATGTTAATTGTGGATTCTGGGGAGGTGTTATCCCGGGCAATGAAAACGAAATTGAACCCCTGATTAATCAAGGTGTCCTGGGTTTCAAAGCTTTTCTCACGCATTCCGGTATTGATGAATTTCCCAATGTTACTGAAGAGGATCTGCGTAAAGCCCAGCCGATTATCGCCAGCCATGGATTACCGCTATTGGTTCATTGCGAATTGTCGGAGCAGGCAGCAAATGATGTCACCAATAACAGGTCCTATACAGAATATGTTTTATCCCGCCCGAAGAAATGGGAGGATGATGCCATTGCCCTTATCATACGTTTATGCGAAGAGTTCAACTGCCGCACGCATATTGTTCATTTATCTTCGGCTGATTCTATTGAACAAATCCGCAGGGCAAAAGAAAAAGGATTACCGCTGACTGTAGAAACCGCCCAGCATTATCTTTATTTCAACGAGGAAATGATCGGCGAGGGGCAAACCGTTTTTAAATGTGCTCCTCCTATCCGGGATAAACAAAACAATCAACTTCTTTGGCAGGCATTAAAAGAGGGCATTATCGACTTTGTAGCCAGCGACCATTCGCCTGCGCCACCGGAGTTGAAGGAAATTGGAAGCGGCAATTTTAGGAATGCCTGGGGCGGAATTTCTTCTTTACAATTTGCATTGCCAACATTATGGACCGCAGCCCGCAATCAAGGCTGCCAGTTGGAGGATATGGCTAAATGGTTATCTGAAAATCCCTCCCGGCTTCCGGGACTGGAAAACAATAAAGGCCGTATTGAGAAGGGTTATGATGCTGATTTTGTGGTATGGGATCCTGAAAAAGAATTTACAGTAGCTGAAGAAATGATCCTTCATCGCCATAAGATCACACCTTACCTGCATGAAAATTTATATGGAGTGGTGGAGCAAACCTGGCTGGCGGGTAAAAAAGTTTTTGATAAGGGAAAGTTTTTACATTTGAACAAAGGGCAGGTGATTTTCGGAAAACGCCGCATAATAACTTAGCAGTAAGTTCCTCCACAATATGAATACCAAAGAACCCACGTTTACAAAACTTATAGACCTGGCTGCGGAGCGACTCGGCGGCAAGGCTCTCTATTGCACGGATGATTTCTTTGCTGAAAAAGAGAACCTGCTGAAACCCGGAAGGGGAGTTTTTATCCCGGATAAATATACAGAGCGGGGAAAATGGATGGATGGATGGGAATCGCGGAGAAAAAGAACGGAAGGACACGATTACTGCGTGATCCAGCTGGCTACATCGGGTAAAATTTACGGCGTTGATATCGATACCAATCATTTCCTCGGGAATCATCCGCCTTTTGCCTCCCTGGAGGCGGCCTTTGTAAAGGATGAATGGCCTGTAAACGAAATTGACCTGGTCAACTGGATTGAAGTACTTCCCAAATCATCGTTAGAACCCGGCTCCCAGAACTTTTTTGAGATAAAAGATCATAACATTTATACGCATGTACGCCTGCATATTTATCCCGATGGTGGTGTGGCAAGATTAAAAGTATATGGAGAAGTTTTCAAGGATTGGTCCACGGTCAATACCAGTGAAATAATTAACCTGGCCGCCGCCACCAACGGAGCCAAAGCCATTTTATGCAACGATATGTTTTTTTCCCATATGGAAAACCTGCTCATGCCCGGCCGCGGGATCAATATGGGTGATGGGTGGGAGACTAAACGTAACCGTCAACCGGGAAATAAAGACTGGGTAGTCATAAGACTGGCGCATAAAGGCGTAATTGAAAGAATATTGGTGGATACGCATCATTTCAAAGGAAATTATCCTGATAGCTGCCTGCTGGAAGGATCTTGTATTGATACTACCCGGGAGGAGAAACTGGCTGGAGATGAGCTGCAATGGGCTACTATTTTACCCCAACAAAAACTGGGTCCCGACCAGGAACATTATTTTGAAAAGGATATCCGGAGTCATGATGCTATTACCCATGTCAGGCTAAGCATATTTCCCGATGGAGGCATTAGCCGCCTCCGGCTTTGGGGTAAAATCCGGAATTAGGTTCTTTACTTAATTTTGAAACGAGTTAGGATTAGTAAGCTCGCAGCTCGTAGCTCACAGCTAGCAGCTTTCCAATGACCCTTCACGAATTCAACATACTACCCCGGGAGCAACTCATCGAAACGCTAAACAAGTGCTGTGGTTCCAGCGCCTGGGTGAAGCGTATGCTGCCCTTTGTCCCGGCCGATGATATGGTGGAACTGCTGGAAGATGCGGAGGAACAATGGTGGCTATGTACCGAGGGGGACTGGAAAGAAGCTTTTGCACAGCATCCGAAAATAGGGGACAAGGAGTCCTTACATAAAAAATTTGAATCCACTGCTGCCTGGGCTTCGGATGAACAATCGGGGGTGGTAGACGCTCCAAACGAAATAATAGAGGACCTGGCTGAAGCCAATCGTCTTTACGAGGAGAAGTTTGGTTACATCTTTATTGTTTGTGCAACCGGCAAATCTGCTGAGGAAATGTTAACCCTGCTTCAAACCCGATTACAGAACAGCCCGGAAGTGGAAATCGAAGTGGCCGCCGACGAACAACAGAAAATTACAAGGCTCAGAATCGAAAAACTGCTGGATGCTTAGCAAATAAAATTTTCGGGTATATTTAAGTAACTAATAAGATTACTTCCCGGGTACAACGAACAGATGAGCCAGCTCACCTCACATATCCTCGATACCAGTAATGGAAAGCCTGCTGCCGGCATTGTCATTACATTATTTCTTGGGGAGAATGATGAATGGACGGAAATTGCCCGTGGTACCAGCAACCAGGATGGAAGGGTAAGCGATCTTTTGAAGAAAGGTGTTTTATTGCAAGCCGGTATTTATAAATTGCGGTTTGAGACCAAGGATTATTATGATAAACATCAAATTCCCACATTCTATCCCTATGTCGAAATCGTCGTGGACATCCGGTCCGGTGAACATTACCATATCCCGTTATTATTAAGTCCCTTCGGGTATTCAACCTACCGTGGATCTTGAATAACAACCCTCATAGTCCCTTCCCCATTTACATTAAAAACTGCTTATGAATTTTTCTATTTCTGAAACAGAAAAGCAAACCCTTCTCGACGGCTTAGCTCCGGCCAATTTACGATTCCAGCATATTTATCCTGGTGACAAACCCGACCGGCAGCCGGTACATACCGTATATGGTGGCGCCAATCTTTTCAAAGCAGATACCTGTGTTAAGATGGGGGAGATCGCCTTGCGAAGCTTTTTAACCTATGCCCCCAATTTTGTTGTGCTGGCGGATTTACTGGAAATGGATGGGTTTTTGGAATTGCCTTCCACGGATAAAAAAATTGAAAAGCTGGTGAAGAGACTGGATAATATGAGCGAGAAGAAACGTCGTGATGAATCAGCCTGGCTGGCGCACACGATCTATAACCGGATCATAAAAAAATTGAGTACAGAGCCGGTTGAAGATTTCCGGATTGATTTTGAAGATGGCTTTGGCAACCGCCCCGATGAAGAAGAAGATGCCACCGCTGTGAATGCTGCCACCGAACTGGCAACGGGCATGAAGAAAAAAACCATTTCCCCTTTTATCGGCATCCGCATCAAACCTTTTACTGAAGATTTGAAATATCGCGGCACCCGTACCCTGGATATATTCCTGACCACCCTTCTCCAAAAAACAAAGGGAAAGCTGCCGGATAATTTTGTGGTCATGCTTCCCAAGGTTACTATTCCTGAACAGGTGACCACCCTGGTAAGGTTATTTGAAATTATTGAACATAAAAACGAATTGGCCCCCGGTTCGTTGAAAATGGAAACCATGGTGGAAGCCACCCAGATCATTATGGATGAGGAAGGCCGTAACCCGCTGCTACGTATTGTAAAGGCCGGACTGGGACGTTGCATAGCGGCGCATTTCGGCACTTATGATTATACGGCTTCCTGTGGCATCACAGCCCGCTACCAGACCATGGCCCATCCTGTTTGTGATTTTGCGCATCACATGACAAAAGTGGCGTTGGGCGGAACCGGTATTTTCCTTTCCGATGGCGCCACCAATGTAATACCGGTAGCGCCTAACCGAGGTGAAAAACTGAATAAGGAACAGCAGCGGGAAAATATGGAATCGGTTCATCATGCCTGGCGAATTGGTTACCGGCATACCATGCACTCATTGATCAATGGTTTTTACCAGGGCTGGGATTTAAACCCGGCCCAGCTGCCCATGCGTTATGCTGCTACCTATTATTTTTTCCTCAGCAGTTACGAGGATGCCCTGTTCCGGCTGAAGACTTTTATGGAAAGGGCAGCAATTTCCACACTTACCGGCGATATTTTCGACGATGCAGCGACCGGGCAGGGTTTATTGAATTTCTTTTTGAAAGCCTTAAACTGCGGAGCCATCAGTGAAAAGGAAGTCCTGGCTACCGGTTTGACCATAGAAGAGATCCGAAGCCGCAGTTTTTATAAAATCCTGCAGGGACGAAGAAGTAAAAAATAGTCCGGCAGGCGGTTTGTACATTTGTTTTAAATAGCATTACATGAGGATTGCAGTTCTGGGTACAGGTATGGTAGGTTGTGCGATCGCACTTGACCTGGCCAATGATCACCAGGTTACTGCATTTGATCTCAGTAAAAAAAACCTGGACGGCCTGCGTAAAAAAAACCCGACGATTGAAACAGCTGCTGCGGACCTGGCCGACTGCAGAAGTTATATTGATCTTTTAAACCCCTTTGATATTGTGGTGACGGCTGTTCCCGGGTGCATGGGTTATAAAACACTGGAGGCCGTGATCCAGTCTGAAAAAAATGTCGTTGATATTTCATTCTTTCCCGAAGATGCTTTACAATTAGACGACCTGGCGAAAAAAAACAATGTAACAGTTATTACGGATTGCGGGGTAGCGCCGGGGGTCAGTAATCTTATCCTGGGCCGCTATAATGAAGAGATGAAGATCGACTCCTTTGCCTGTTATGTAGGAGGGTTGCCCAAAGAAAGAAAGCAACCTTTCCAGTACAAAGCTCCCTTTTCGCCGGCAGATGTGATAGAAGAATATATACGACCGGCACGGCTGGTTGAGAACGGGGAAGTTGTAACCAAACCCGCTCTGAGTGACCGCGAGTTTATTTTATTTGATGAAATCGGCGAACTGGAAGCATTTAATACCGATGGGTTGCGATCCCTGGTTTATACCATGAGCCATATTCCGCAGATGAAAGAAAAAACCCTTCGTTATCCAGGGCACGTGGATATCATGCTGGCATTGGAGCAAGCCGGTTTTTTGGATACAGCACCCTTGCGGATAAAGGAAATTGATATCTCCCCCCTGGAATTTACCTCCCGTTTACTTATTAAAGAATGGAAACTGGAACCCGGCGAAGAAGAATTTACCGTAATGCGGGTGATCGTGCAGGGCGAAAAAGAAGGGAAAACTCAAACTATCCAATATGACTTGATGGATCGTTATGATACCGTGACTAAAACCACATCCATGGCCCGCACCACCGGCTATACCTGCACAGCCGCCGTGAATATGCTGGGAAAAGGAATGTTCAAGGGTAAAGGAGTTTTTCCACCGGAACTGATCGGTAAACACAAGGATTGTTTTGATTTTATTATGGCTTACCTGGAAGAAAGGAATGTGCACTGGCGAAAATCTGTTTCCTAAAGGGTAGCTTAATAAAAAAGCATCCCGTTTTAGAGATGCTTTTCTATTGAAACCTCAATTTAAAATTATTCCGCTTCAGCAACCACTTCCTTTACTTCGGGAATCATGCGTTTCATCATCCCTTCGATTCCTGCTTTCAGGGTGATCATGGACGAAGGACAACCACTGCAGGAACCCTGCATAGTCAGGTTTACAGTTCCAGCCTCATAGCTTTTAAACTGGATAGCGCCGCCATCCATTTCTACTGCGGGGCGAACATAATTGTCCAGCAATTCCTTGATCCTTTTTACCACATCATCATCATCCGCGGCTACTTCGTTGCTGCTGCCTTGTTTTACGGTAGCCAACTCTTCTTCGTTCACCACCACTTTTCCTTCTTCCAGGTATTCTTTTAAAAACTGGCGGACCGAAGGGATCACATCCTGCCAGTCTGTTTCGGAAGTCTTGGTCAGGGTTACAAAATTGCTGGCAATAAATACCGCCCGGATAAAAGGAAAACCAAAAAGCTCGGTAGCCAGGGGCGAGGGTTTGGCGCTTTCCGCATCAGGAAAATCAATGCTCTTGCCGGGGTATAATAGTTTGTTGGCTACAAACTTCATGGTTTCCGGGTTGGGAGTCATTTCCGTATAAATGCTGATGATAGGGTTTCCAGTTTTGATCATATCTTATTGATTAATTGTAAGTTCTGCAAAAGTCTTCAATTCACCACGGCACAAAAATAACAAGAATTCCCGGGGAAAGTTTACGATTGAAGGAATAGATTGGTTCGAGAGTCGTGAGTTGAGAGTTCAGAGTCGGGAGTTGGTAGATATTCGATCTGAAATTTTCCTTTCTAAATACTTGCGTGCTAAGTGCTGGTGAATGGTGGAGTTTGTGGAAAGGCGCTGTTCAACGCTGAACTCAGAACCAGTGTTGTCCGGTAGTCTATACGGGATGCACTTTTTTAATGATTTCTTATGAAAGGGTTGGTGAACCCGAAATTTAATTGACCCCTGGGTTATTATCCAGTTTATCTACCGGCAATTGGGTAGTTACCCGGGCTTCAGCCCGGGGGTTAGGATTACTACAATTGACCAAGGCTTTAGCCCAAATCATATTTAGGCTAAAGCCAGGATTTTCTTATTATCTGTTTGTCCGGGAGCTGAAGCACGCGGTAATATCTTCGGAAAAAATGGCGCCTGCTTGCCGTAATCAGGTCAAGTTAATCGGCCTGGACGACTTTAAAAGGATAACACCAAATTCTATAGCTGGAGACTTGACGTGTCGCCGGAACTTGTTCTTCCCAGGCAGGAAAGTCAATTCTTAGTCATCTAGTCCAATATGGTACTTACTTTGGTCGGATCAGTTTACATTTTCACCGGACAGCAATGACTCTGAACTCAGAACTCTGAATTATTAACTCCTTATCCCAAGGAAACGGGCGGACTACTCTTTAAACTTCCCGGTCTTCTTTAAGTACCGGACAAGGATATAGATCAAAAGCAAGATTCCCAGGATAATACCCAGCAGGGTATTGCGCAGTTTTGTATCATGAGCGGTGAGTTCGGGATAATTCAGGAGCAGTAATAGTGTAATACCGATCAGCCAGATGAACTGGGTGGTATGTTCTTTCAGGATCCATCGTTTCCAGTTAAAAGACATACTGTCAAATGTTTTTCCTATTCCTGTTAGGTTGGGAATCCAGCGGTTTACTTTTTTACAGTAGGCATCAAAACCGGCACCGAATTTTCCTCTTAGAAAATTTTCCTCTGCCAGCACTATGGCCTGGTAAATAAAAAGGAAAACAGGAATCACGATCGCCACATATACCAGGGAATTAGCCAGTATACCCACCCCCAGCAGCATCAGGATATTGCCAACATACAGCGGGTTACGGCAATGATTGAAGATACCTTCGGTAACCAGCCCTTCCGCATAAGGCTTTCCCTCTTTGCCACCACGGACTATATAGGCCAGCCCGATCGTGAGTCCGCGGATCAACTGGCCAAGGATGGTAATAAAAAGTCCCAGGCCAATTGGCCATATGTAATAGTACTCACCAAAACGCTCTTTTGAAAACAAGGGCCAGGATGGAATAAACAGGGCTGCATAAAAAAGAATAAAGATCCAGTTCCTGTATTTAAAAAAGAAATTGCCGATGGCTACCATAATCTTTTTTTATTCCTTGCGAATGCAACTATTTTTTAGTGGCGATAAGTCCGGCGAAATTATACCACTTGAAAAAAACTTCACAGTGCGCAAATCCTTTATCCCGGAGAAGAGTGATGTTTTCACTGAGCTTATAAGGGATCAGCACGTTTTCCAGCGCTTCTCTTTTTTGTGAAATCTCCAGCTCGCTGTAGTTGTTGCGGCGCTTATAGTTATAGTAATACTTAATGAAGTCACGGTTAAAACTGCTTTCCTCTGCCAGTATCTTTTCCACCAGGATCAATACGCCGCCGGGATTAAGACCGTCAAAAATACTTTGAAGCAATTGCTCGCGGTAAATAGGCCGCACAAATTGCAGGGTCAGGCAGAGCACGACTACCGATGCGTTTTCAATCCTGATTCCTTTACCCAGGTCCACGCAGCGCAGTTCGTAGGGGCGGGAAAAACCCAGCTCCATTAATTTGGATTTGCATTTATCCAGCATCTCCTGCGAATCATCTACGCCGATGAAGCGAATATTATTGTCGACCATGGTATCCATGCCAAGCATGGTCGTGCCGGTGGAGCAGCCAAGGTCGTACACATCCGTACCGGCCCGGGCATGATCAGCCGCCAGTTCAGCCATCATGCGTTGAATTTCACTATAAAACGGAACCGAACGGTTCACCATGTCGTCAAAGACCTTGGCTACATTGGCGCCGAACTTGAAATCGCTGGCCTTGTTTATTTCGTCCTTGAAAACCTCATCTTTGCCCATTATAAAAAAAAATATAAGCCGCAAAGTACGCTATTTAGAGGGTATTGAACCAAACCGGCTTAAAAACGTAAATGGAATATGAAGAAGATCTATCACCTGGGAAACTGTACTACCTGCCAGGCCATAATAAAAGAAACGGGTATTGTTAAAAAGGGATTTCAAATGCAGGATATCAAGTTTGAAAAGATCAGCCCTGCCCAAATCGATGAAATGAAAAAAATGACCGGCAGTTATGAAGCCCTGTTCAGCCGAAGGGCAATGAAATATAAGGAGCTGGGTCTAAAAGATAAACAACTCTCCGAAAAGGATTATCGCCGTTTCTTACTGGACGAATACACGTTCCTCAAAAGACCCGTAGTCATTATGGGGAATAAAATTTTTGTCGGCAGTGAAAAGAAAACCATGGAAGCTTTAAAAAAGGAAATATTGAGATAGGGCTTCGAACTCCGGGTTCCAAATCTCAGACTTCTTCCTGTTTTGCCCCATCCAAAACCTGTATCAATTCCGGGTGAGTTCTTCTTTCTTCTTTTAAAATGAAATAGGCAATAATGGCGCTGGCCAGCATCAGCACGGCACCTAATAAAAAAGCAGCGCCGGGGAAATAAACTGTCGCTGTTTTTTTTGTGAAGTAGGAAAACACATAAGACATCAATAACGGTCCAATGATCATGGTCACACTCATCAGGGCAGTCATGGTTCCCTGTAATTCTCCCTGCTCATTTGAGGGCACATGACCGGAAATGACTGCCTGCAGGGCCGGTCCGGCTATCCCGCCCAGGCAATATGGAACAAGAAAAGCAAACATCATCCAGCCCTGGGTGGCAAAGGCGAATAAAAATAAACCGATCGAATAAAGGAACAGTCCGAGATAGATGCTTTTTTCATTGCCGATTTTCGGAGTCAGAACACGGATCAACCCGCCCTGAACAGCGGCCACCAGTATGCCGACCACGGCCAGCGAAGCCCCGATCAATCCTTCGCTCCAGCCAAATTTTTCAATATTGAAAAAACTCCAGGTACTTTGAACAGAATGTGCGGCAATATAAACCAGGATCAAGGAGATGACCAGTCCGCCGATTGCCGGGTATCTTTTTAACAGTAAAAATGCACCCACCGGGTTAGCTCTTTTCCATTCAAATTTTCGCCTGTTCTCCAGTGGTAAGGATTCGGGTAATACAAAATACCCGTATAACCAGTTTAACCCGGTAAGAATGGCCGCCGCAATAAAGGGAACACGTGGGCCCAGTTCACCCAGTAAACCACCCAATGCCGGGCCCAGGATAAAACCCAATCCAAAAGCTGCCCCGATCATACCAAAATTCTTTGCCCTTGTTTCATGGGTGCTGACATCCGCGATATAAGCAGCGGCAGTAGTAAAGCTGGCCCCGGTGATACCGGCAATGATTCGTCCAATGAATAGCCAACTTATATTGGGAGCAAGGGCAAGCAGGACATAGTCAATTGCAAATCCAAATAAGGAAAAAAGTAAGACCTGTCTTCGGCCATACTGGTCGCTCAGGTTACCAATTACGGGAGCAAATAAGAATTGCATGATGGCATAGGCGAAGGTGAGCCAGCCACTGTATTTGGTGGCTTCACTCAAACCACCATCCACCATCCCTTCTAATAATTTGGGTAAAACAGGAATGATCAAACCCCATCCTGTTACATCGATCATTAAGGTTATGAAAATAAAACCAACTGCAGCTTTACGGTTACCGGCCATGGGATAAGGCTTAAATAGCCGCAAATTTCAAGGTTTTTTTGCAGGCGACAGATCAGCCGGCCAGTTCAGCCTCTTCTTTTTTTATCAACAGGCTTTTTTTACCAGCCTCTTTCCCCAATTTCCTGATGCGGTAAACCTGGTAAACAAGATAAATTAATACGCCCCACACACTGGCCATTATCGAGTATGCCAGCAACATTAACCAATAGGGTGCTTTATCACTGGTGGACCAAAGTGTACGTCTGTTAGCGAAATTATTGCCGGAGATTTTGGCTATACCCCAGGGCACTGTTTTTTTGACCAGCAGGTTTCCATAATATTCATTATCGTCCACACGGACTGCCAATACAATCTCTCCTTTTTCATTACCGGGCAGGTTATTCTTATTGAATTCAACGGTAACGACACCACTCGAATCCGTTGTATAGGTATCATCGGTGCCCGCTGTAAGTAAACCACCCAGGCGTTCAATACCCACTTTCATTTCCACTTCGGGAGCAGGCACCCAGGCACCATCCTCATATTTGGTTGCCGTTACGGTAATGCTTTTTACTGTTTCATCGCTGCTGGTATCAATGGAGAGTTTTGCTTTGCTGATATCCAGGGAAGTCGAAAGTTCTTCTTCCTCTTTTGCAGCCGGTGCCTCCACTGCAATAAATGAATGGGTGGGACTGGCATCCCAGTTTGTTTTCAAGGCAGGAGGGATAATTGCTTTTGCTTTACCACTGGTTCCTGTATTCAAGCCGGCAATCAGCGAACCCTCGCCGGCACTATCCAGGTAGATCTTAATATTCGCATTGGCCCGGGGATCCATTTTTTTCCCTGTTTTTGTCAGGCTCTCCACCAGCAAATACTGCAGGTTGTTATCCTGTACAAAATAGCGCAGGCGGATAACCTTTTCCGGAGCCGGAGCTTCTTCTGTCTTTTCTTCCTGGGCAAAAATTGTAGTGCCGGATAAAAGAAGCAGGCAGCTCAGCAGCAGCGCGAGGTAATTATTTATGCTCAGCTTTTTCATTTTCTTCGATTACAGTTTCATGAATTGGTATGATGGGAAATACCCTTACAAAAAATGTGATGATCAGCAGGGCGCCGGCCAGGGAACCCATGGCGATGGCCCATTCTTCCCAACTGGGGAAATAAGTTTTATAATCGGCCGGTACTTCCTGCATGGGCATCAGGGGATGCAACATGGTGGGAGTAACGATCAGGTAACGTTTGAACCAGGCGCCTACTACCACCATGATGCCCGCAATGAACATCGGCAATGGCTTTCTGCCTTTTTTGGTGAGCATGACAATTATAGGGATTACCATACCGATCATAATGGCGAACCAGAAAAGGGGAGCAAACTCGCCGGCGAATAATTGCGTTAAATGGGCTTCTTCCGGTTTTTTCATTTTAAAAGCCGGAACCAGGTATTCATTCACATTAAAATAGAGGTAAAGAAAAGCGAGGAGGACAACAATTTTTCCCATCTTATTAAAATGATCCTCGGTAATATATTTTTCCAGTTTGTAGTATTTACGGAAAACATACATCGCTATCACCACAGCTCCGGCGCCTACCAGGAATGCTCCCGATACAAAATAGGCCCCGAAATTAGTGCTATCCCAGCCGGGACGGTAAGTGGTAGCAAATAACCAGGACGTGACCGTGTGAATGCAAAAGGCAACCGGGATAATCATGATACAGAGAATGGCAATGGCCCTATTGCTTATCTTAAATTGTTCCGTTGTTCCTTTCCAGAATGAGCCCAGCACGCGGTAAGTCTTTTTCATCCATCCGGGTGATTTTTCTTTTTGTTCATTCATGATCTTCAGGTCGGGTAGCAACGGTATGTATAATAGGAGAAGGCTGATAAAAAAGTAAGTGCCGATTACGATCACATCCCAGGTTATAGGCGATTGGATACGTCCATGAATAATTACATTGACCAGCCTTTCTGGTCTACCCATATCGACGATTATAATCAGCGAGGCGAACATAATGGCAGAAACCGCGATGATCTCTGCAATACGGGTAAGGGGAGTACTCCAGTGAATATTGGCGAGCCGGAATATGGCGGTGATCAGGGAGCCTACCAGGCTGATCGCAACAAAGAATACGAAATTGGAAATATAAATTCCCCAGGAAACATAATCCCGCATATTCGTAACGCCGAGTCCGTACCGCAATTGCCGGTAATAGGCATAAGCCCCGACCAGGCAGATCAGCAACAGGATACCGGTCCAGATCATTCCCCGCTTTCCGAATTTTTGCGGCAC
>DASUMO010000599.1:0-9979 GCA_036277695.1 Chitinophagaceae bacterium | reverse complement strand
TGGAGGAAACGCCAATTCCAAACTGCAGGCTGGCAAGTTCTTTTTCATTGCTATCCTGGTAAAAAATCCGGAATGGCGGAATGACAAAACTCTTCCCGGTGCTGAACAGTTGTTCAATTGCCTTCCTGCTTTTCAGCCTTTCCTTCCTGCCTAAAGTAAATTGCCTGGCCACGATGATGCAGATTACTACTATTTCTGAAAACAAATAGCCCCAATGGGGCTATTCAAAGTATATAGATCCTTTCTCTGCCCTTGCAGAAAAATGGATTTACTTCAGCTTTCTCTCGTCGGAAACACTCAGTTTCTTGCGGCCCTTGGCACGGCGGCTGGCCAATACTTTGCGCCCATTAGCTGTTTGCATGCGTTTGCGGAAACCGTGTACGGTTTTGCGGCGTTTGCGATGAGGTTGAAATGTACGTTTCATATTTAATTATCTTTTTCACGTTTAACCGGGCTTTTCAGCCCAGGCTGAATTTTGAAATACGGGCCGGGAGAACGAACCCAGGTTTCAAGCTTCGGCAGGTCACCACACCCACCGTTTTGTGAAAGGACGGCAAAGGTAAGGGTTAGAAGGGAATGTTCTTGGGGAGAATGGGTCTTTTTTAAGTTTTAATCTACCAGGTGTAAACCTTCCGGCCGGCAGCTCCCCAGACAGGGACCAGGCACAAAGCTCAAGCCTGATTCGATTTAAACAACTGTTAAACAACCATTCAACCAATTTTAAACCATCGTTCAACACCAGGGTATCTTCCCGATTTAAGACCCCAGGTCCACATGCCTGGACTGAACAGCCTGTCCAAAAAAAGTGGTAGCGTGGTTGTCAAAATCTTCCGTGGAGTCAGTGGTAAAAAAAATTCTTTGCCCGTTCCTGCTGCAAAGGGTCTCTATCTCCGTATGCCGCTGCAGGTAATCAACCAAACTCTCCGCAACAATCTCACCCTGTGAGATCAGTTTTACTCCCACAGGCACGTATTCCTGGATTTTTTCTTTTAACAGGGGATAATGGGTGCAGGCGAGCAGGAGGACATCGATCATCTTGCCCTTTCCAAAAATATTGTGCAGGTTTTTCTTGACAAAAAAGTCCGCCCCATGGCTGTCATATTCATTGTTCTCCACCAGGGGCACCCACATCGGGCAGGCTTCCTGGTAAACTTTCAGATCTGGAAAAAAACGGGCTATTTCAGTAGGGTAGGAACCGGAGGCAACTGTGCCGTTGGTAGCTAATATGCCGACGCTTTTGGTTTCAGAAAAATTGCCAATGATCTCGGTGGTAGGACGAATGACGCCTAATACTCTTTTAGCTGGATCCAAATGGGGCAGGTCATTTTGCTGGATGGTGCGCAATGCTTTTGCCGAAGCAGTATTACAAGCGAGGATTACCAAAGAACAATCCTGTTCAAAAAACCATTTTACACATTGCAGGGTATAATGATATACCGTTTCGAAGGAACGGTTTCCATAGGGTGCCCTGGCATTATCACCCAGGTAGAGGTAATCATAGCGGGGTAACTTATTTATGATTTCCCTGAGTACGGTTAATCCTCCATAACCGGAATCAAATACACCAATAGGTCCTGGTTTTTGCATGTTCAAATTTAAGCAAGGCGGGCCTTCTTGTTTAGATTTGTTATGGCGGGCTCATCCCAATTAAAAAATAACCCCTTCTTTTGAGGAAGGGGTCTATTACCAAATAGTCAATTCGATTAATTACCCGACTTGGCAGGAGTTGCCGGTTTATTAGCGGGGTTTTGCTGGGGCAATTTGATATTCAGCTCGGCCAAAACAGCCATCGAAATATCATCAGCCTCGGGAGCTACCAGGAAAATATCGGAAGAGAGGACATGTGTATAGCCTTTCTTCTTAGCTACGGCATCGATAGCCTTCTTTGCTTTTGCATAATAAGGTCTCAGTAATTCCTGTTGTTTCAGTTGCTGTACCTGCTGGATCACCTGGTCAGCGGCATCCAGTTCCTCTTTATCTGCCTGCAATGATTTTAAGATCTCCGATCTTACGGCGGCAGTCTTAGTAGTATCTCCAAAATCAGCCAGCTTACGGTTGTATTCGGACTGTACAAAATTTAAACGGGGCAGGATGGAATCCCTGATATATTGTTGACCCACTGTATCCATATTAATTTTCGTGGGAGCCAGCTCAGGCATTACACCCACAATATCATCAATCCGGATATAAGCAATCTTGGTTTGGGCAGATGCAACACCTGCAATCAACAATCCCGCCAGCACTGCTACTAATTTCAATTTTTTCATTCTGGTATTTTTTACGTTTCAATTCGCCGGCTTTAGGACCGGTTTTTATATGTTGTAAGATTTGTTTTGAAACAGTTAGGTTGCCTGCTATAAATTTTTTTTAACGTTTTAGTTTCTGACCCCCAGGTCCTTTAGTACATCTTCGCTCTTGTCCAATTTGGGGTCGGCAAAGATAATGGTAATTCCCTCACTTTTGTCGAGCACGAAGTCATACCCTCTTTGCACTGCCATTTTCTGTACGGCATTGTAAACCTTATCCTGTATGGGTTTGATCAGTTCCTGCCGTTTTTTAAACAGATCCCCTTCAAAACCAAAGCGTTTACGTTGGAGGTCGCGGAGTTCTTTTTCTTTCATGAAGAGCTGGTCCTCTCTCTTCTTTTTCAGGTCATCACTTAACATAACCTGCTCGGCTTCAAAGTCCTTATACATTTTATCCAGGTCCTGTTGTTTTCCATCAATATCTTTCTGCCAATCGGCCGCAACATCATCCAGTTGCTTTTGAGCCTGTTTGTAATCCGGCATCTTGTCCAGGATATAGCGGGTATCGATGACGGCATACTTTTGAGCAAAGGCAGCCGATGCGAAGACCAGGGCGCCGATTATCAGCAGGAATATCTTTTTCATAATAATAAAATTTCAGTGTTGAAAATACTAATTGGATTTTACTCCGGCTCAAAGCCCAGCATAAAGGTGAACCGGGATGCACCTTTCAGGCCGCTTTGGCCTGGCTGGATCCTGTCCAGTCCCACTCCATAATCAAAGCCCAGCAATCCAAACATCGGCAGGAAGAAACGCATGCCCACACCTACGCTGCGGCGCAGCCTGAATGGATTATAATCTTTGTAATTATACCATCCATTTGCCGCTTCAAAAAAGCTGAGTGCATAAATGGTACTGCTGGGATTGGTGACCAGCGGGAAACGCATTTCAAGCGTATACTTATTGAAAATAGTAAAGAAGCGGTTGGCGTTTTGCTGATCCGGGTTAACTGTAGGATCGGAAGATTCATAGACCGGGTAACCCCTGTGTGCAATGATATCATATCCCAACAAGCCATAGTTGTTTGTCAATCCTGCGTCACCCACCTGGAACCTTTCAAAAGGTGAATAATCCAGTGAAGTATTGTACCTGCCCATGAATCCATACTTGGCGGCCATTTTCAATACGAACTGGCGGTTCTTTTCCGCACCCAGCGGGCGGCCGATTGGTACATACCACTCTGCATTAAACCTCCACTTATGATATTCCGGGTGCTCATACTTATCATCCGACTTGGAAATATTCTTATTGAACAATGAATAAGGAGGAGTGAACTGAACACTTGCCAAGAAGTTAGAACCACTTCGAGGGAAAATCGGGTCGAACACAGAGGAACGCTGGATAGCGATCTTGGCACTGATATTATTGGATGTACCATTCCGGAAATTCGCATCGAAAATCGGGTAGTTGCGAAGTTTGTACTGTGTATAATTCAGTGAAAATACAAAGCTGAAATAATCATCGGGCCATTTCAATTGCTTTCCCAGCGATACGCTCAACCCCGTAGTACGCAGGTAATTGGTATCTGAACGGGCCCGGTCAATCTGGCCCGTAAAGGGATCGAATGCATTCGAATATTTACTGTTATTGATACCGAAGGTCAGGGAGTTTCTTTTCTTTCCTCCTAACCAGGGTTCGGTAAAGGAAAAGCTATAAGAACGATAAGCTCTTCCGTTCGACTGAACGCGAAGGCTGAGTTTCTGCCCGTCGCCGGTAGGCAATGGATCCCAGGCCGATCTTTTCAGGATGTTCTTAATGGAAAAATTGTTGAAGGTAACGCCCAGGGTCCCGGTCAAACCAACACCACCGCCCCAACCGGCCGACAGCTCAAGCTGGTCGGAAGATTTTTCTTCGAGTTTCCAGTTAATATCCACTGTGCCATCTTCGGCATTGGGTACTACGCCGGGATTGATGGTTTCCTGGTTAAAAAATTGGAGGTTCGCCAATTCGCGTTGTGAGCGGATCAGATCGGAACGGCTGAACAGTTCACCGGGGATGGTCCGCAGTTCGCGCCGGATCACATAATCCTTTGTTTTCTCGTTCCCGGCGATGGTGACATTTTTGATCCTTGCCTGCGGGCCTTCTTTAATACGGATCTCGTGGTCGATGGTATCATTGTAGACGGCGGTTTCTACCGGCTCTACCTGGAAGAATAAATAACCGTCGTCCATGTACAGGCCGCTGATATCTCCGCCTTCCTGGGTTAATTGCTTACCCAGTCGTTTATTTAAGATCTCAATATTGTAAATATCGCCTTTGTTGATCCCCAAGACCATATTGAGCACAGAATCGGAATACTTGGCATTGCCCTTCCATACGATATTGCCGAAATAATACTGCCTGCCTTCTTCTAACTTCAGGTCGATATTGAGATTGCCGTTTTTACTAGTATAAATAGCCGTATCAACGATCTGTGCATCGCGGTAACCCTGGGAATTATAATAGTCCAAAAGTTTTTCACGGTCTTCTTCAAATTTCTTCGCATCGAATTTGGCACCACTGAAAAGTTTGAAGCGGAAATATGGATCCACCAACCGTTTCGTTTTGCTGAGAGAGAGAAAACCCCAGTCTTTGGTATATTGGCTGAAGTCATAGCGTTCCCGTGTTCCGAAGCGGCTGGTATCAGCAGTTGGATAAAGGGTAAACCGGCTCATTTCCTTGGTGCCTTTCATTTGTTTTTTCAGGCGGATACCTTCAATATTGGTATTGCCATAAAAGTTGATATCATTTACCCTTACTTTATTGCCCTTGTCAATGTAGATCGTCAGCGCATTTGAATTAATAAAAGCCGGGTCGTTTTTTTCCTCAATACGCACCGTTACATTCTGGTAGCCTTTATCTCGGTAAAACTTAGTCGCCACTTCTGCAATATTCCGGCGCATGTTCTCGGTAATAATGGTCTGTTTGGCCAGTCCCATCTTACCCTGCAATTCCTCCTGTTCCGTTTTCTTAATACCAACGAATTTGAAATTACCCAGCCGGGGTCTTTCCTGCACGCTGATCTCGATTCCTACCAGGTCGCCATCAATTCGGGTGACAAAAATCTGGACATTGGAAAACAATTTTTGCCGCCATAGATTACTGATGGCTTTGGAAAATATATCAGTACCCGGGTGCATGAACTTATCACCGACCTGTATACCGGATATGGATGAAACAATGGCTGTATCCAGGTGGCGAATACCTGTAATTGTTATGGAACCGATTGTATATTCTTTGGGGATCCTGGCGTTTTGCCATTCAATGAGTTTGGGATCTACGGAAGTTGGATCCTGTGCATTTACACCCGAAACGGAAAACACCGTCAATATCACAAACACAGTAATCCTGGATAAAAATCGTTGCATGGTTGATTGTTCTGGTCAGTCAGTTCTCCCTGGAAAATAGCAGACCTTCTGCCTGGTTATAAAAAGCCGCCCGTCCGGCGGCAAATTAAAGGTTAATACCAAAAATCTTTGTTAAAGAAACGTTTATGGAAACTGGATAATGGGAAGGAAAAAGTTATTCATACCCGCATCACATGTTCCTTTCTTATTAAACTTTTTCCAACTGTTCGCTTGTTTTGCCAAACCTCCTTTCTCTGCCCTGGTAATCCAGGATAGCCTCGTAAAGGTTTTCTTTCCGGAAATCAGGCCAGCGAACATTGGTAAAATAGAGTTCCGCATAGGCCAGCTGGTATAGCAGGAAATTACTGATCCTGAATTCGCCACTGGTGCGGATCATGAGCTCAGGATCAGGAAACCCACTCGTACAGAGGAAATGCTGTAAAGTATCCTGGTTAATTTCTTCCACTTTCAGCCGCCCGCTTTTCACTTCATGCGCAATGTTTTTAACCGCGTTCAACAGTTCCCAGCGGCCGCTATAACTCAATGCCATGATCAGGTTTAAGCCTGTATTTTCTTTCGTGATTTCAAGAGCCTCATTCAATTCCTGCCGGGCATACTGGGGCAACATATTCATATCCCCGATCACATGCAGTTTAATATTATTCTTATGGAGGCTGTCTACCTCCTGGCGAATTGTGTTTACGAGTAGTTCCATTAGCCCAACTACTTCATATTCAGGGCGGTCCCAGTTTTCTGTCGAAAAAGCATAGAGGGTCAGGTATTCAATACCCAGTTCAGCCGCGCCTTCCACGATATTGCGCACGCTTTCCACACCATGGAAATGTCCATAGAGCCGGTCCTGGCCCTGCTCCTTGGCCCAGCGTCCATTTCCATCCATGATGATGGCTATATGCCGGGGAAGCTGTTCTTTGTTTATTCTTTCCAAAAGCGCTGACATAGGCAAACCCTTACCTGATAAGGGGCACAAAGGTAAAGTATTCCCGGGTGATGAAAGGGAGAAAATAGGCCGGTAATCTCCCTATAAAAAGATAAGTTTTATCCCCGCTTCAAGCTTTTAACGGGCAGGCAGTTTAAGCCAGGAGAAAGAAAGGATTACTATTTTCTACCCCAGAGAGCCACTCTTGATTTTCCCCGGGCAAAGCCTTTTGTTTCGTACCAGAACTCAATTTTTTGAAGGTGTCTTAACCCTCCCTCTAAATCAATGACCCGGCTTTCCCCTCCCTGGCGAATGGTTTTCCGGACCGGCACATCCTGCACGCCACCCCTGTCAAAATGGATTTTCAGATCATAAATTTTCAATGGCCCGTCTGTTACCTTGATCTTTAACTGCCGGAAATCATCTTTACGATTACCCGTATGAATAACATCATGATCCACACCAAACCCAACATTTTTATCGCCGATAAAAACCCAGGGAGCTTTTGTATTTGCTGGTTCCATAAAAGGTTGGGCCGGAGTAAAACCCAGGATGAATAGAGCAATTAAGGCAGTGGAAAAAATTGTGAAGCGCATAACAGTTAATTTGGTTTAGTTAAATGATTTCGATTTCATCCATAGACCCTATGAATGAGAAATCGTTTAAACAAAACTAAACGGCTCTTAATCCGCTGTGGGGCATTTATACGATTGCAGGTTGAAAGTAACGTAGAACAGGGCCGTTACAAACTGGTCCTTTTGTTTACTGTTACCTCTTTGCCGGCCGGGAATACCGATCCGCTCTCCCAGTTCATCGGAACGGTCATGTAATAAGGCGGCGTTGGAAAGACTGCCGTCGGGATTAGTAGGAAATAAACTGATGTCTATATAAGTGGTGCTCACATCATCCAGGTAGTCTGTATTGGTAAATCGGTGAAGGATTTCGAAGCCCAGGTTGATCCGTTCATTGAGGGAATACTTAAGACCTGCACCAAAGGGTATGCTTATACCCATAGAGCTATAAGGCTTACGTTCGGGATAATTTGCCAAACCCTGGCCTTCGGTGCCCAGTGGACGTAAGAATATCTTTTCGCCCTTGAGATACGCAAAAGGATCATAGCTGAAAACCCCCGCACCCAGGGTTATATAAGGCGTGAAATTATAACCCGGCTCACCCGGCATGAAACGGAAAAAATTGAAATCGCCCTGTAAGGCCAGCTCCCATACATTCGTATTAAAGCTCAGGTTACGGCGGTGCATATATTCGTTATGATCGTTGAAAATATCTGAATAACCCAGCCGGGCAAAACTGGCTCCTATACGAAGGGCAACATAATTGCCAAAATTTTTCCGGAAAAACATGGTCCCCGCGATCTTGGGGCGGTTGAGATGAGCCCTGGTATTCAGATCTCCAAAATAATGACCGGCTCCCAATCCAACCCCGAACTCCCCTTCCTGCCGGACCGAATATTGGGACTGGGCATGCAAACCTGCAGGAATAACCCCCGGCATCAACAGGATGGTAACAGTGAGAATTGCCAATAACTTCTTCATAAACCGCCAAATATAGTTCGGAGATAAATAGAACGGAAAAATAGCTATTTTCTTTTATTTTTTGGGGGAAATAGTTTGGATGGGGAGGTTGATTGGTCGTTGAAAGCAGGTGAATACTGAAATTTGTTGAATGTGATTGAACCGTGGTTGACTAGTTGTTGGGAGGAAATAACGAATCAGATCGGCGATTATCCGCGAGATCTGCGAGAAACAGTGGCCGGTGTTGAATAGTGGTTGAAAATAGCAGGATAAAAAAGATTGGTTAAACAGTAGTGCGTGTAACTTGTTAGCCATGCGAGTTCAGTCTGAACGTGGAACCCCATCATTTAATGATACAACTAAACCATGTTAAACAATCGTTCAACCACCGTTTAACACTCCTTTTAATTCCTCCGATCCAATCCCCAGGTCAGTTTATTATGCAGGGTTTGCAGGAAATTATTTTCACTGAGCCGGAGCAGGTTGATCATGAACTCTTCTTTTCTTACGGCAAGGGATACATTTTTACCCACGATCTCCCTTCTTGAATCCAACGCGCAAATGATATTATCGGAACGGCTTTCGATCTCAAAGGAAATAATATTGTCATCGGGTACGATGATGGGCCTTACATTCAAATTGTGCGGAGCTACGGGTGTGATCACAAAGCTTCCCGATTCCGGAAATACAATGGGACCATTGCAGCTTAGTGAATATCCGGTCGAGCCGGTGGGTGTGGCTACGATCAATCCATCGGCCCAATAGGTGTTCAAAAATTCTCCATTCAGGTAGGTGTGGATCTTGATCATGGATGCAGTATCTCTTTTATGAATCGAAAATTCGTTTAAGCCATAAGGAATATTACCGAATAAAGGCAGGTCGGCATCTACATGGATCATGGTTCGTTTATCAACAATATAGGTTCTTTTGGATAGTGCTTTTACGGCTGTGGTTACTTCATCGCGTCCAATGCTGGCGAGAAAACCCAACCTGCCAAAATTGATACCCATGATGGATACCGGTTTGTTGCGGACCAGCGTCACCGTATCCAGCAGGGTGCCATCGCCACCCAGGCTGATTATAAATTCGATTTCTTCTGTCAGGTGTTCAGAAAGTGAAAAAGTCTGGGTATCGGGTGCAAGGCTGATTTTATCTTTCAGTTGCTCGAAATAGGACTCAAATATGACCGGAACTATTTTTTGACGACCCAGCTCATCAAAGAACAATTGTACATTTTCGCGCTGATCATCCTCCAGCACCCGGCTGTAAATAGCGGCCTTCATCATATTAGAACATAGACTTGCGGTGTAAAAATAGGCCGTTTTGACCTAACTGGTTAAAGGTCCACTCGAGCTTCATGGTAAAATCATAAGCAGTAAAGATATCGATACCAATGCCTGCTGAATACAGCATCCTGTTGGAAAGTAAATTGGCACCTGGCTGGGGATTGTGAACATAGCCTGCGTTGCCGAATACTTTGGCAAAGATCCGGAAGGGAATTCGTTGCGGCAGCTGATTCCTGATGCCGGGTGAACGCAGGCTGAAATTCACTAACTCCCGGGTATAAGTGCTTTTGATAAATCCCCCGGCTACTCCGTCTACAACATAATATTCATAACCCTGTATAAATGCGTCACCATACCCGAGGAAGCGCTGCATGAAATAAGGTTGTTTGAATGGAGCTTTAATATTCCCATAGGCAATCACATTCACAAAGGACCGCTTGCCGGTATGCCAGCTGCCCGAACCTTTGGCTGACAAATACCAAACATTGATCTCTTTGTTGATACCTCTTTTACCAGCGGTTATTTCCGCGGCATAACCACGGGTGGGGTAAGGTATATAATCGAGATCATAATATGTCATTTTATAATTGAT
>DASUMO010000598.1:0-4827 GCA_036277695.1 Chitinophagaceae bacterium | reverse complement strand
ATAATCACTTTGTCTTTTAAGTCCAGGTTCATACCACTCGTTTAAAGATTGTAAAATTCAACCGCGTTTAAACCAAATACCTGTTGCCTGTCTTCTTCCGGGAAATTTTCCATGTATTTTTCGATCAAACTTTTCCATTGTACATACATGCCCGAAACCAGGATCACCGGCCAATCGCTTCCAAATAGCAGCCGGTCCACACCAAAGGCATCGAATACCACATCCAGGTAGGGATAGAAATCACCGGCATGCCATTCTTTCCATTTTGCCTCGGTAAGCAGTCCCGACAGTTTGCAATACACATTGGGATGGCGGGCCATTTCCTGCATCAATGTTTTCCATTCAGCAATATTCTTCTGTGCTACGCCCGGTTTAGCGCAATGATCGATCACCAGTTTCTGCTCAGGAAAAGCAGCTACAAATTCAAGGGCGGGTTTTAACTGGTGGTGATAGATCAGTATATCATAGGTATAGTTAAAGGGCTGCAGTGCTCTTATTCCCCGTTGAAAGGCTGGCCGCAATAAAAAATCATCGGGTTCACTTTGCACCACATGCCGCCAGCCCTTGATAATGGGATATTGGGAAAAATAGTTCAACCGGTCTTCTATCTTTTCATCCTGCAGGTCAACCCAACCCACTACCCCCCTGATTATCGAATGCGTTTTGGCCAATTCCACAAGGAAATGCGTTTCCAGTTCGGATTGACTGGCCTGTACCGCTACACAGGCATCCATCCCGTTTCTTTTCAGGGTAGGCGCCAGGGTTTGGGGAAGATAATCCTGTTGCAGGATCTTCATGGAATCCATCCAGCTATCGCGTTTTTTATCATACTCCCAGAAATGGACATGCGTGTCAACCTGCATAATCAATACATTTTTGTTTGGATATACCTAAGCCATCTATACCCAGCTCCATGATATCACCGGATTTTAAATATTGGGGAGGACTAAAGCCCAATCCGACCCCGGCGGGAGTTCCTGTGGAAATGATATCGCCCGGAAGCAAGGTCATGAAACGGCTGACATAAGAAACCAGTTGAGGAATTCCGAAAATAAGGTTAGATGTGCTGCCATCCTGCATGGTCTTACCATTGACCTTTAACCAGAGTTTTAGATTATTGATATCCGGGATCTCATCTTTGGTCACCATCCAGGGACCCAGTGGTGCGAAAGTATCACAGCCTTTTCCCTTGTCCCAGGTTCCTCCTCGTTCGAGCTGGAATTCGCGTTCGCTGATATCATTATGCAAACAATAACCGGCCACATGGGCCATGGCTGTATCCTCGTTGACATAACTGGCACGATGCGCGATCACGACGGCCAATTCCACTTCCCAATCGGTTTTTGTTGAATCGCGGGGGATCACCACATCATCAAAGGGTCCGCAAACAGCCGTGGTGGCTTTCATGAATATAACGGGTTCGGTGGGTGGAGTTGCACCTGTCTCTTTAGCATGATCGGCATAATTCAATCCAATGCAGATGATCTTGGATGGACGGGCGACAGGAGCCCCTAATCTTGTACCGGCAGCAACCCTGGGCAACATGGTCTTATGCTGTTCCACCATCCAGGCAAGGTGAGGCAAACCTCCATTGGCAAAAAATGCTTCATCATAGTCTTTGATAAAACCAGACACATCAAAATAATCATTGTTGATACAAACACCGGGCTTCTCTTTACCGGTTTCTCCAAAGCGTATTAATTTCATCTTTTGAGTTTATTTTTTTCTACTTTACTGGTTTATCATATAGAATCATACCTGCCTGCCGTCAGGCAGGGCTCACATAGTTACACATAGCCCCCGACTTTATAACACTCCATTCAACAACTGTTCAACCACCGTTCAACAACCGTTCAACCAATCTATGGACTCTTCAACTTTCAACAAGCATTCAACCACTGTTTCACCACCGTTCAACCACTGTTCAACAATTGTTCAATTATTCAACTTAATAAACCCGCCATCAATGGGGTAATCACAACCGGTGATAAATGATGCCTCATCGCTGCAGAGATATAAAACGAGAAAGGCGATCTCTTCCGGTTCGGCCATTCTGCCCACCGGCTGGCTTTTCGATAATTTTTCAAACATCTCTGCTTCCCTGCCCGGATAATTCTTTGCTAAAAACCCATCCACAAATGGGGTGTGCACCCGGGCCGGTGAAATGCAATTGCAACGGATATGATGCTGAAGATAATCCCTTGCTGTGGCCAGTGTCATGCCCACCACGGCAGCTTTTGTCATGGAATATGCAAAGCGATCGGGTATGCCCACTGAGGAAGCGATCGATGCCATGTTCAAAATACTTCCCCCATTTTTTTTCATGTGAGGGATTACGGCATACAGGCAATTATACACTCCTTTAACGTTCACGTTCAGCAGGCGGTTAAAGTCGGCTTCGCTGGTGGATTCCACATTGCCCACATGGGCTACGCCGGCATTATTGACAAGAATATCTATTGCACCAGAAGAGTTGGCAATTTTATCCACGACCTCCTTTACCCCTTGCTGGTTACTGACATCACAGGTATGTGAAAATGATTTTCCCTCATTGGTATTGATTTCTTCCCTAACCTCGCTGCCAGCTGCTTCGTCAAAATCAAGAATATGCACTTCAGCGCCCTGCTTTGCAAAAAGCTTGACGATTGCCCTTCCTATTCCGCTGCCCCCGCCGGTAACTATGGCTATTTTATGTTGTAAGCTGAACATGATTATTCAGGTCGAAAATATTTTTTCCATTAACCTCCATTTTTCACCAGGCTGGCTACCTGGCAGCGCCTGCTGGTATTTCCACATCAGTTGTTCCCATTCCTGCACTTTGGGATTGGTCTGGTCAGCCAATGCTTTTTTTTCAAAGGTAAACTCATTATCTGCCTCTATGATCATGAAAAGTCGGTTACCGGTACGGTAAATCTCCATCTTTTCAATCCCCGAACCCCGGATAGATTCCAGTATGGCCGGCCATACATTACGATGATGTTCTTCGTAGCCGGCAATTAGTGCGGGATCATCCTTCAGATCAAGTGCCAGGCAATAGCGTTTCATTAATTTTTTTTTTATACTAGTGCAAAACTTCTACTGCTTTTTCTTTATGCTTATATCCTTTTATACCAAAATATAATACTACAAAAAAACAAAGCAAGGGAACGATATAGCCGTTTTGTATATTTCCTGTTTTATCAGCTATAAATCCAAGCAGGGGCGGTAAAACAGCGCCGCCTACAATTGCCATAATGATCAAACTGGACCCCGATTTTGTATCGGCTCCCAGGTCCTTTATGCCCAATGCAAAAATTGTCGGGAACATAATAGACATAAAGAAAGCAATCCCTATCAGCGCATAAATGGTGATCATACCTTCAGCAAAGATGGCGACTAATGTCAACCCTATATTAACAGCAGAATAAATGGCTAGCAATTTAGGAGGTGGTACATATTTCATCAGGAATGTACCCGCAAAACGGCCAATCATAAATGCAATACCATAGGCTGAAAGATAAACAGCTGCCTGCCTATCGGTTATTCCCGCTGCTTCCGAAGCAAACAGTATAAAAAAACTGCCTACACAAACCTGTGCGCCAACATAAAAGAATTGAGCAATGACTGCCCAGGACAGGTGCTGGTGTTTAAAAGCATTTAAAATACCCTTTGATCCTTCGGCTTCCTCTTTGTCCTTCACATCAGGCAATTTGGTAAAAAAGAAAATAATAGCTACTATGAAAATGATCGAGCCAAGTATGATAAAAGGAAGTTTAACGCTGCCTGCTTCCGCCTGGACATAAGCAAAACGGGCCTGTTCAGACATCGCCGAAATCTGTTCATTGGAAGAAGGATCTTCTGACAGTATCAGGTATCGACCCACCAATGGCGCTAAAGCTGCTGCAAGACCATTAAACGATTGCGCCAGGTTTAAACGTTGGGTAGAAGATTCCTGTGGACCTAATATAGTGGCATAGGGATTAGCCGCTGTTTCCAGGAAAGTAAGCCCGCTGGCAATTATAAACAAGGCGCCAAGGAAAAAAACATATTGATGGGTATTAGCGGCGGGAACAAATAAAAAAGCCCCGATCGAAAAAAACAAAAGGCCCAAAATAATCCCGGACTTATACCCATACCTTTTCATCACAAGACCCGCCGGTATAGCCATCAGGAAATAAGCAATATAAACAGCAGAATCTACCAGTGAAGACTGCAGCGTATTTAACTGAAATGTTTTTCGCAAATGTGCAATCAATATGGGATCGATATTATGTATAAGGCCCCAGAAAAAAAACAGGCTGGTAACCAGGATAAAGGGAAAAAGGTATTTGTTTTTGCCTGTTTGATTCATAACATCATATTAAACGGGTTACCAGAATTTAGCATAGATGGCTGTCAGGATCAATAATGTCACAACAATTAATGTGACATGTATCGGTTTGAGAGCAAACATAGATTTATCCAGTTCAAATGCTTTGGGATTCTCTTTCGGCCCGGCCAGGCTGATCGCTACCATCACGAGTACGGTAAAGAAAAATGACCAGCCCATGTTGATGAGAAAAGGAATTTCGTAGCCGCCTTTGCCATTGGGAAAAGCCGTATATAACCAGGTTTCAACACCAAATACATTCACGGCATAATTATTAAAGAAGATGGCGAGCAGGAACCCGGTTAATAAACCCGCGGCAGCCGCCTTTCCGGTAGTCCTTTTCCAGAACATACCCAGGATAAACATGGCAAAAACGCCGGGACTGATAAAGCCGGTATATTTCTGTATAAATGTGAATCCTCCTTCCCCACCAATACCCAACAGGTCATCCCAGGTAAAGATCAGGGATAACAGCAGTG
>DASUMO010000597.1:0-16777 GCA_036277695.1 Chitinophagaceae bacterium | reverse complement strand
TTCTGCAGGGTGTCAAACCCATTGTAATACCTCACTTTTTCCGGGTATCCGTCCCAGTAACCATATTGGCGGAAATAGTCCTCGTTGACAAAATTCTTTCTCCATCCATCAAAGTCCTGTTTGTAATAGGTTTCGGTTTCGTTGTGGATCAGCTGGCGGATAAGTTCCTTTTCATCCGCTATGTCTGACCCTGTTGGCCCAGCATCGATGAAAAATGTAATTCCAAGGGAAAAGATGAGGATCAACCAGCTGTTTAATCTGTTTAGCATATTCTCTGTATAAAAGATTGAATAAAAAATCTTGATTTATAAGTTTGATAAAACACCTTTATTGCAACACTAAATTAATCGCTGATACCAGCCCAGAACCTGCTTTTCTAGCCAATGGTGGCAGGAATTTGGTAAATGGTTTTTTACAGGAAATAGCCGGGCTGCTTTCGCGACCCGGCTTATACAAAATCACTAAACCAAAACTTAAACCTGAGTTTATGAGGGAGCTTATTGTTTCGCCAGGTCAATAGTGCCCCCATTGGACTTACTGGGTGAATAACCCCATGTGCCTGTAATAGCCCCGTCGAAATCGGTATAGAGACCGCCGATTTTGTGCACCTGCCCGTCGCTGGTATGGGTATAAGTGCATTCAAACTGTACGCCGTTTAATATCCAGCTGCCGTTCGCAATCACCTGTCCCTGCTCATTCAGGCGTTTCATTTCTCCGCCTGGTTTGATCTCGAACTTGATAAAGTTCACGGGTGTTTGTCCCACATCACCCCATTTACCCTGCCAGATACCTTCGATGCTTTTGTTGGATGAGGTTTTTTCTTTTTTGCAGGAGGCGAAGCTGATACCGGTGACCAGGATGATGGCAATACTTTTTACTAAAGTTGCCATGTAGTTTTGTACAATTGTCATAGTATAAAAATTGAATGGTTAATGTTTGTTTGTTAATCCCGGGTAAATTTTAAATTCTTTAATTGCCCGGCGAAGCTAGCGGAGACAGGAGGGTCAATAATCGGATTCCCTGTATCCGGTTGCTACTGTTTGGTATTCGGTATAACAGGGGTGACAAGACGTCTCCCGGGGTATTTGGTCCGGGCAATTTGTTTTTTCACCGAATTGTAATGACCAATGCGCTCCGGCCTTTACTAATTTGCAGGTGAATGAATAATTTATGAGTTTACGAATTACAGGAAAGCTGCCTTCAGGCAGTCATGCATCGGTGTTGAAGCAATCGAAGAATTTTGCGGGCAAGGCTTTTCAAAATTTATCTCCTACTCCCATGATGGCGGAAGATGCTTCTTACTGGAAGATGGTCTGTGATTTTTTCAGAAAGAACAAATCGGCGGCTCCCCCGGCTATTTTACCTTCGGTTAAGACTGACCTGTCGCAATTACAATTTGACTCACCGGCGATTGTCTGGTTTGGTCATTCTTCTTATCTCATACGCGTGGGGGAAAAAAATTTTCTCATTGATCCGGTCTTCAGCGGCTATGCAGCTCCTCTTTCATTTATGGTAAAAGCTTTTCCCGGGAGTGATATATACAAGTCGTCTGATATGCCGGAAATAGATTATCTCATTCTTACCCATGATCACTACGACCATCTTGATTATGGCACCATCCGGCAATTAAAGGGCCGGGTGAAAAGAATTTATTGCTCACTCGGAATCAGCTCGCATTTAGTGTATTGGGGAATGGATCCTTCCATCATCACCGAAATGGACTGGTGGGATGAAACGATCCTGGATGATGGCGTGCTGCTCATCGCGGCTCCGGCCCGTCATTTTTCAGGCCGGGGATTAACCAGGGCCCGTACGCTTTGGTCATCTTTTATACTGAAGACAGGTGCGTATACGATTTATATTGGTGGGGACTCGGGTTATGACACGCATTTTAAAACGATCGGTGAAAAATATGGGCCCTTTGATACGGCTATCCTGGAAGCTGGTCAGTATAATAAAATGTGGCCCCTGATCCATATGATGCCGGAAGAGACGGTACAGGCGGCTTTGGACCTCAAAGCAGAATTTTTGTTGCCGGTGCATTGGGGAAAATTTTCGCTGGCCATGCACGCCTGGAACGAACCGGTCACACGCGTGTTGGCCCGGGCACGCCAATTATCCCTGCCCGTGGTCACACCCCGCATCGGGGAGCCGGTGATACTGGGTAAACCATTTGTTGGGGATGAATGGTGGCAAATTGAATAAGCTGCACAAGGCACGGATACCTTTATTATTTTTGACCTATGTCTTTAAATGTTTGTTCATTGAATTCCGGCAGCAACGGGAACTGCTACTATATAGGTAACGAGCATGAAGCCCTGCTGGTGGATGCCGGGATCTCCTGCCGGGAAACGGTAAAAAGAATGAAGAGGCAGGGACTGGACCCCGGGAAACTAAAAGCCATTTTCGTTTCGCATGAACATTCGGATCATATCAGCGGTGTTCCGGGGCTTTCAAAAAAATTCCGGTTACCCGTTTATATCACGGATGAAACTTTACGCTATAGTAATCTACCGATTGAACCATCATTGGTCCGTCCCTTCATGACCGGGTTTACCATCAACCTGGGCACTCTTTCAGTAACCGCTTTTAAAAAATCACACGATGCCTGCGATCCGCATAGTTTTATGATAACCTGTGAGGGGGTCAATGTTGGAGTATTCACCGATATCGGTTATGGTTGCGCGGAAGTGATAGCGAATTTCCGGCTTTGTCATGCCGCCTTCCTGGAATCCAATTATTGTGAGGATTTGCTGGAAAAAGGAAACTATCCTTATCACCTGAAGCAAAGGATCCGTGGACGCCAGGGTCATTTATCCAATTCCCAGGCCATTGAACTTTTTACCCGGCACCGCTCCCCGCATTTAAGCCATCTTATCCTTTCCCATTTATCAAAAAATAATAACTCCCCGGAGTTGGTTCAACAATTATTTAAACCATACGCCGGCTCCACTACGATTACAGTGGCCTCCCGTTATGGGGAAACACCCGTATATTCTGTACCCAAAGACTGGATGGGTGAACCAGGTTCGGCTTTCCCAACTCCACCCCGGCAATTACAATTGAGTTTGTTTTGAGAAAAACGCCCTCTTTCTATTGATGATTAAAATTGTTGGTCAAAATTTTTATTGAAAATCAGCGCCTTGCAAAGGCGTCTTCAAAATTACTCTGTTAAATTTTAGGTTGAATATTTACCCCAGCCTATCTTCGCACCCCCAAAATAAGCTACTAGCTTCTAGCTGCTAGCTACTAATAAGGGACAGAAGGAGGGATAGCTCCACTGTTTTATTTTTTAACAGCTGTTGTGAACTGGCTAGCAGCTAGTGGCTAACAGCTAAAAGCTTTCTAAAAAATGAGTAAACTACATTTCACTACCAAACATGCGAACGAGGCTACCGTGCAACGTACCTGGTATGTTGTAGATGGTACTAATCAAACCGTTGGTCGTATGTGTGCTAAAATTGCCGCCGTATTACGTGGTAAGAACAAAGCATACTACACGCCCCATGTTGACACCGGCGATTATATCGTGGTGATCAACGCCGAAAAAGTTGTTTTTACCGGCAACAAACTGGAACAAAAGATGTATGATCATTATACCGGTTATCCCGGTGGTTTAAAAGAGGAGACCGCTGCTAATTTGCAAAAACGCCGCCCCGAAGTGGTGATTGAAAGAGCAGTGAAGGGCATGCTTCCCAAAAACCGCCTGGGCCGTAAAATGTATAAAAAATTATTCGTTTACACCGGGGCTGAGCATCCGCACGGAGCACAACAACCAAAAGATCTTAAATTTTAAAAATAAGTTGCCGGCTTCCAGCCTCTAGCGGCTGGCGGCCAACAGCTAAAAGCAAAATATAATGGAAAAACAAAAAACAGGAGTAGGTCGTCGTAAAGAATCTGTGACAAGAGTCTTCGTTTCCAAGGGAGACGGCAAGATCACAGTGAATGACAAAGACTACAAAGTATATTTTCCCCTGGTATACCTGCAAAACCAGGTAGAACGTCCCTTCAAAACCATTGATGCTGTCGGCAAATTTGATGTAAAGATCAACGCAACCGGTGGCGGAGTTAAAGGACAGGCGGAAGCCGCCATGCTCGGCATCTCCAGGATACTGGTTGAAATAAACCCGGATTTCCGACCGGCATTAAAAGCCGCGGGATTGTTGAAACGCGACCCCCGCTCGGTAGAAAGGAAGAAATTCGGTCACAAGAAAGCCCGTCGCAGCTTCCAGTTCTCTAAACGTTAATAAAATAGCTGTTAACTATGAGATGCTAGCTTTTCCTAGCAGGCAGCACAACTAAATAATCTTTAAAAAAAATGGAAAATAATACATCCTTACAACAGCAACTTCTGGAAGCAGGTGTTCATTTTGGTCACCTGAAAAAGAAGTGGAACCCCAAGATGTTGCCTTACATCTTTGCTGAAAAGAAAGGTATCCATATCATCGACCTGAACAAAACCGTAGAATGCCTGCAGGAAACTGCGGCGGTTATGAAACAAATCGCCCGCAGTGGCAAGAAGATCCTTTTTGTCGGTACTAAAAAACAGGCAAAGGATATCGTGAACGAATCTGCTAAAAGGGTGAATATGCCTTTTGTTACGGAAAGATGGCTGGGTGGCATGCTCACCAATTTTAATACGGTTCGGAAGAGCGTAAAGAAAATGCAGAGCATTGAAAAAATGCTGGGTGATGGTTCATTTGATAATATTACCAAGAAAGAACGCCTGACCCTGAGCCGCGACAAAGACAAAATGGAAAAAGTATTGGGTGGTATTGCCCAGTTGGGACGTGTTCCCGCTGCCTTGTTCATTGTTGATATTGGTCACGAGCATATTGCTTTGGCTGAAGCAAAACGCCTGGGTATTACAACTTTCGGCGTAGTAGATACCAACTGCGATCCCAATAAAGTTGATTTCGCAGTGCCGGCCAACGATGATGCTACCAAATCAATCGCTATTATTACCAATTACCTCACAGCAGCCATTGCGGAAGGATTAGCGGAAAGACAAGCGGCCAAAGATGATGAAGTGGAGGAATCAGTAAGTGATGATGCGGAAAAAAGAGCCGCCCGCCTGGAAGCTGAAGCCCAGGCCGAAGGTGGTCGTGGTGGCCGTGGCCGTGGTGCTGGTCGCGGACCCGGTGGTCCCGGTGGCCCTGGTCCTGGTGGCCAGAGACGTCGTACAACTGGTGGTCGCGGACCCGGCGGTGGCAGGAGATAAGAAAACAGGAGGTAAGAAGTCTGAAGTATGAAGTAGGACTAACTGGAACCTCCCGGTTTATAAGAGTTTTGAAATAATTGTTTTAAAGGAGGTGGAGAAATTCTGTTTACAGACCTCCGACTTCCGACTTCAAACATTAACTATGAGTACAGTAACAATCAGTGCAGCAGATATTAATAAACTCAGGCAGGCAACCGGCGCAGGCATGATGGATTGCCGCAAAGCCCTTACCGAAACCAATGGTGATTTTGAAGCAGCCATCGATTGGTTACGTAAGCAAGGTCAGAAAGTGGCTGCTAAACGCAGCGACCGCGAGGCAAAAGAAGGCGTGGTGATCGCACAGACAACAGCGGACAATAAAACCGGTATCGTGGTTTGTGTAAGCTGTGAAACAGATTTTGTATCCAAGAATGCGGACTTTGTCGCCTTTGGTAAAACCATCGCGGACGCGGCTATCGCCAATAATGTAAAAAGCCTGGATGAATTACTGAATACAAAAGCCGGAACTGCTACCGTAGCGGAACTGGTGAATGATAAGCTGGCTTCAATTGGGGAAAAAATCGGGGTGACTAAATTCGAAAGAATTGATGCGCCTTATGTAGCCTCTTATATTCACGGTGCTTACCGGATTGGCGTATTAGTGGGCCTGGATAAAGAAGCACCTGAAGCGGGGAAAGATGTGGCAATGCAGATCGCTGCCCTGAATCCCGTAGCAGTAGATGCAGCCAGTGTGCCGGCTGACGTGATTGCCCGGGAAAAAGATATCATCATGGAAGTGATGAAACAGGATCCTAAAATGGCAGGTAAACCCGAAGAAATGCTTTCCAGGATCGCTGAAGGAAAACTCGGCGCTTTCTTTAAAGAGCAAACCCTGACGGCCCAGGCTTTTGTTAAGGATGCCGGCAAGACGGTAGCGGATTACCTGAAAGAAACAGGTGATGTAAAAATAACTGAATTCAAAAGAGTGGCTTTAGGATAGGCGACTTTGATAAAGGATAAATAGCCCCGGGTGTGTAAATGACCGGGGCTTTTTTTATGCCCATTGCAGTCATGATCTGTATCAATCTGCAAGCCGCATTTTTAGAAACCGGGTATTATTAACCGCTGAGCATAAAAACCAGAATCCCCTATCTTCGCAGCGCTTCCCGCCAGGCCGGGTTTTCCACTAACTAAAAACATGCTTCATACATATGCTTCCCAAGTACAAGCGTATTCTTCTCAAACTTTCCGGTGAATCTTTAATGGGTGATAAAAGTTTTGGTTTTGATACGGCAGTGATAGCGCAATATGCCCAGGATATTAAATCGATTACGGAATTGGGTGTGCAGGTGGCCATTGTTATCGGGGGTGGGAATATTTACCGGGGAATGAATGAAGCGGAAACCGGGATCGAACGGGCACATGGAGACTATATGGGCATGCTGGCAACGGTTATTAATGGAATGGCCCTCCAGGCCGGACTTGAAAGAGTAGGAGTATATACCAGGCTGCAAAGCGCTATTAAGATGGAGCAGATCGCGGAACCTTATATTCGCCGGCGGGCTATACGTCATGTTGAAAAAGGCCGGGTTGTCATCTTTGGCGCCGGCACAGGTAATCCTTATTTTACTACCGATACGGCCGGTTCCCTCAGGGCTATCGAGATCAATGCCGATGTAATATTGAAAGGTACCCGGGTAGATGGTATCTATACAGCTGATCCTGAAAAAGATCCCAACGCAACGAAATACAATTCCATTACTTTCCAGGAATGCCTGGCCCAGAACCTGAAGGTTATGGATATGACTGCCTTCACTTTATGCATGGAAAACAATCTCCCCATCATCGTTTTCAATATGAATAAGGAAGGGAACCTGCGCCGGGTTGTTACCGGCGAAAAAGTGGGCACCCTTGTAAAAGGTTGATTATCGTAGATTTCCTCTTTTACTGCAGAAAATCACATGCTATCTTGTGGAGTATAATTCCCCATCTGTGAAAAACTCTTGAGATCCATCTGGCTATTTTTTAATAGTTTACGAACCTGACGTTACTGTTTATGCCTAATCTTACCCTTTCCATCGTAGAGATCATTGTGCTCATGCTGGGAGCTATCGTGCTGGGAATTACGATACATTTCTTCATTACAATGCGCCGCAGCCTGCAGGCCTCCATCAAATCACCCGGCTCTAAAAAAAGCGAGGGTTTGAACGAATGGAAGCTGAAATATTTTAATGAAATAGAAGTAAAAGACAAAGAATTAAGCCAGCTGAGAATGCAGCTGCAGGAAGCCGAAGAGAATAAAAATATTTTTTCCATCGAGGCAGAAGAAACCCGAAAAGAAATAAAGAGGTTGCAGGCCGAGCTCACGGCCTTAAGAAAAGCAGCTCCACAGGCCGAAGGCAGTAAGCCCAATTATTTCGATGAATTGCGCCAGGCACAAAAAAACCTGATGGAGCATAATGAAAAGATCAACCAACTGCTCAGCCAAATCGATGTGATCAGGGAAACCGAAGAAAAACAAAGAGAGATCCTGCGCGATAATGAAGAACTGTATACACAGGTAGATGAATTGCGGGCCATGCTGGAACAGAAGGAAATGGAAGTGGATGCGGTCCGGCAGAAAGCCAGTTTATCCAGGGAAATGGCGTCCATGCTGGATAATGCTTATTCGGAATTCAATAGCCTGCAGGAGAAAATGCTGAAACTGGAATCACAGGTCAATGCATCTAAAATGATCAGCCTGGAATATGAAGATCTGAAGGAGCAACATCATAAAGTAACCAGCGATTTCGAGGAACAGAAAAACAAGCTGAATACATTTGCTGCAGAGAACAGGGAATTGCGGGAATTGCTGAATGAAGCAGAATCAGAGCTGAAAGAATCGAATTTCCAGCGGCAGCAATTGCAAAAGCGGGTTTCCTACCTGGAGGAACTGAACAATGACCTGCAGGCTGTCCTGGATGCAAATAAAAGACTGGAAGGCCAGATCAAACGGATCGGCGAACTGGAAAGCATGCTCAACGTGATTTCCGAAGAAAGAGACCAGCTCTTGCGCCGGCAATTATAAACGAAAGACCTGATAAAAATCAGTTACCAACAAGCCCCGCCAGGGGCTTTTGTCATTTATCATGCAAACAAAGCAAGTAATTTTGACCAAATAAATCATATGAACCAGGCCATTTCAGAGATCAGGAAAAATTATTCAAGGGAATCTTTAACCGAGAAGGATGTGGCAGCAAATCCTATAACCCAGTTCAGCCACTGGTGGCAGGAAGCCCTGCGATCGGAAATTGACGAAGTCAACGCCATGACACTGGCTACGGCATCGGCAGATGGCGTACCCTCGGCAAGGGTAGTATTGTTAAAAGGATTCAGTGAAGAAGGTTTCAGCTTTTTCACTAATTACAGCAGTTTCAAAGGCAGGCAGCTTGCTGAAAACCCCAAGGCCTGCCTGGTGTTTTTCTGGAAAGAACTCGAAAGACAGGTACGAATCACCGGCCTGGTTTCTAAAATGGAGGAGGAATTAAGCGAAGCCTATTTTCTATCCCGGCCCCTGGAAAGCCAGTTGGGTGCTATTGCTTCCCCGCAAAGCGAAGTCATCGAAAGCAGGGAATGGCTGGACCAGCGCTATCAGCGGCTGCAGGAACAATTGGGATCATCCTCCATCAGCCGGCCTTCACAATGGGGAGGCTACCTGGTGCGCCCCGTTATACTGGAATTCTGGCAGGGCCGTCCCAGCCGCCTGCACGACCGGATCCAATATAGTTTACTGGAAAATGGGATATGGAAAATTGAACGATTAGCACCCTGAGAGGGCAGTAGCCAAAATAAATAGTAATCAAGATCTTTCCGGGGAAATGTATGTATAATTGGAACACTTGCCCATAACAGGCAACTGCCATTACCGAAATTTTATTTTTTCATGCTACTCTTCCTGGCACATTAACTTTTTTTCTTCGCGGCTGTTTTTTTCTTTACTGCCGGGGAAATAGCCGGGCGGCTTTTACCAAATGAACCTTTGAAGCGTTTTCCTTTTGCGGTTTTTTTATCTCCTCTGCCCATGATGTTTTTTTTAGTTTAGATGATCGCACAAAAATAACCGGTTATCGTTAAAAAAAGCTCCTGGTTTTTAAACCGGAGCTTTTTTAATTCGTTCGTGGGCCATCAGAGTTTTGCGGAAAGTTCTTTTCCGGCCTTGAATTTCGCCACTTTGCGGGCTTTGATCTTAATGACTTCTCCTGTTTGCGGATTGCGGCCATTGCGGGCAGCTCTTTTGGATACTGAGAATGTTCCGAAACCAACCAGGGTTACTTTACCTCCACCTTTGAGTGTTTTTGTCACAGCTTCAACAAAAGAATCCAGCGCATCATTTGCCTGGGTCTTCGTGATCCCGGCATCATCGGATACTTTCGCGATCAATTCTGCTTTGTTCATGATTTGTATTTTTAAATGATTGTAGTAACGCCGACAAATTTATACGCTTTTTCAAACCAGCAAAAAATTTTTCTGCAACTTCAAGCATTGACAAATCCGCCCGAAGCCGCATGGGGCATGGATTCCAGGGGAATAGGCTTTTTACAAAACAGGATCGTATTTTTTCGTTTGGGGTTGAAAGCCTTGCCTGTTGCGGGTTTCAGTGTTGGAATTGTAAAAACAGGTTCTTCGTTATTTACAGCTAGTACAATAGCATCCGCCTTGCATACAACATAATTATTGTTTTGCACACTCAATTCACAACCTGCATTACTGTGCGGAAAGCAATAAACTGATCGCCCCATTTTATTATTCCTTTCTGGCGCATGGTATCAGCATATCTTTCAATATAGCGATTGTACAAAGCCTTACTTTCAGCATGGTATTGTACAGCATAGGTTATTCCTTCGGCATCTTCAGGTTCCAAGATTTGTAATACTACAGCATGCGTGAAGCAGCCCGTTCCCTTCATAGCAGGAATATGTTCCTCTTTTAACCAGTGCAACCAGTCATCGGCAATACCAGGCTGCACTTTTACCGTAACATTATAAATGATCATACGGGTTATTCTGCTGTATTATCAATCAGGATTTTTTTTAACCGCTGGTACATGAAAGATACGGCAAGAAGCAGGATACCCAATAATATAAAAGCAGCTATTTTCCCGCCGGGAGGAATATTGCGGATATCATAGGTGAATAATTTAATGATCGTGATGGTAAACAGGAAAAGTGAAAAAATGCGGAGGGGCCGGAAATTCTTTTTCATACCCAGCCACATTATGGCGAAGGAACAAAGTCCCCAAAGTATGCTTAACCCGGCTTTATAGTAAAGGTTTTCCCACCAGGCCCAATCAGCGTTATCACGGTAATTTGTCCAAAGCATGAGCTGGTAAAGTTCTGCACTGAGTACTATAAGGATGCTGATCACGGCTATCCAGGTAAAGGGAGCTGCATAGACGGACCACTGCCTGTTCTTTTGCCGGAAGAAAAAAATGATCAATGTATACAATTGCCATAATAGAAGCCCGGCAACCAGCCAGTGAACGGCAAACAGGAAACCTTTATCCATCCTGAAAAGGCTGACGGCAATTTCGTATTGGGTGCCGATATGCATCAAATACAAACCGGCGATAAAGGCAGTAAGCAGGAACTTTAATACAGGAAATTGCACATCGGCACGGAAAACCCTCAGTAGAATAATTACGAATACAATGGTAAAGGCCTGCAGGTAGATGATATGTACAGGTGTGGTTGTATAACGTATATTGAATTGGTACCAGATTTCCAGTACGCCGGCCAGGTATAAGCAGGCAATACCTGCGATCTGTACAATTCTTTTGATGGCAGGCACTGAAATATCCCTGATGAAAAGGATCTCTTTTTCTTTTCCCACTAATACCCGGTAGAGGAAAAATGCCAGGGAAGCCACCAACGCCGTAATACAACCCTTGTTGAAAATGATGGGCCGTGATATCGTGTCCGAAAAATAAACGGAGGTCCAGTTGATGAATAAACTGACCAGCATCAGCAGCAAGACCAGCAGGGACGCTATTTTAATTAAATCGATCCGCGAACGCTGGTATAACCATAGCAACAGTGGAGCTTCTGCCGCCCAAAATAAAACAATATGGTTCCCTTCGAATTGTACCGGCGCTGTCAAGGAAATAAATGTGAGTGAAAGCCCGATCAGCAGGGAAACAAAGTTTGGATCCACGTTTTTCTTCCGGTAAAATATAAACGCGAGCAATAAATTGAACAGCCCCAGCAGGGCTGTAAATAATCCCTTGTAGTCTGTGTTTTCCCAGTTGTTAAGAATGACCATCCCGGCGATATAATAGAGGAAATGCGTGCTGAGCACTAGGATAAAATCGAATGCACCAAACCGGGTCTTCAAACGGATGACGTTCAAAATATGCATGGCCACAAAAAGCAGGAAAAACAGGGTGGCAAAAAGAAGGGCATCCTTTACGGGTAATTCGCCTGATCCACTCAATAAGGTTCTGTTCGCTAACCAGCCACCATAGATAATCGTGGTAAAAAATAAGGCAATGCTATTAATAGCCGGCCATCGTTTGAACCACGACAATGCCATTAACCCGCTATTAAGTATACATAAATAGGTGAACAGCGCCCTGTAATTGTCCTGCCCGGTACTGACGAGGAAAGGAGTAATGAATCCACCGATAGTAGCGAGGATGGCCAGTTCCTGCCGGTTATAGTAAAGTGAAAGAACGACTCCCAACCCCGAAATCAGCACCATGCTGATAAAAGCCGTTGTTTGCCCGACTAAATGATATTGATGAAAGGCGAAAGCAATGCTGAAATAGAAGACACTTAATCCGCCACCGACAAGAACGGAACTAAAGGAACGATAACTATTCCTAAAATAATGCGCCAAACCTATCAATATAGTACCGCAGGCCAGGCCAATGAGCACCCGGCCTGCTTCATTGATCCAGTTCTTATCAATCGCGTACTTTACAAAAAAAGCTATCCCCAGCACTAACACGGCAATCCCAATTTTATTGGCCAGGTTCTCGCCAATGAATTTTTCAAGATCCCTGTGGTTAGAGACTAAATGCGTTTCCAATTCAACAGGGACAGGCGCTTGTTTTGAAAACTTGACTGGTTCTTCCTTTTTTTCCTCCTGAATTTTCTTGGGTTCAACCGGTACTGGCGGCGGGGTTCTCAGAGGTTTTTCGGGTTGGGGTCGTGTGATGGCAGTCTTTTGCAGGGGGATAAGGGGTTTCTCCTGAACGATAGTTTCTTTTTTAACCGTTGTATCCTGCGATGGTTTTTCTTCATTAGGCACTTTATTAAGTTCGTTTACCTGTTTCCGAAGCTGCCGGAGCTCATCATACAATGATTCTAATAACTGGCGTTGTTCGCCGGTGCGGCTAAGGATAGTAATCAGTAAAATAAGGTAAACAAGTGGTACGAGGATGACGAGTAAGATCAATCCGTCCATGAAGCAAGATTTGGTTCACAATAGCTGCTTCAGATAATTCCGGTAATAAGCAAGTCCGCTCAGCAGGCAGCAGCGATTACAATTTGATATCTAAATATACCGGACAATGATCGGAATGTTTGATATCCGGAAATATTTCTGCATCCTTCAGTTGCTTTTTTAGGGGTTCTGTAACATTTATATAATCGATACGCCAGCCTTTGTTTTGCAGGCGAACGCTGGGAAAGCGCTGGCTCCACCAGCTATAACGATGAGGCTCAGCGTGGAATTCACGAAATGTATCGATCCAGCCGCTGTTAAAATATTTTGTCATCCATTCCCGCTCTTCCGGCAAAAACCCGGTGGAATTTTTATTTCCTTTGGGATCATGAATATCAATTTCCTTGTGTGCAATATTATAGTCGCCGCATAAGATAAGGCTGGGATATTTTTTTTTCAGGTTATTGATATAAAGAAAGAATTCATCCAGCCATACATATTTAAAGGATTGCCTTTCTTCACCCGAGGTGCCCGAGGGAAAATAAGCGTTGATCAAACGTGTTTTCCCAAAGTCAAGTTGCAATACCCTGCCTTCGTCATCACTCACTTTATGACCGGTGCCATATTCAACATGATCGGGTTTGATACGGGTAAAAACCGCCACCCCGCTATACCCTTTTTTTTGAGCGCTGAACCAATAATCCTCGTAACCCAGTTTATTAAAGCTGGTATGATCCACATTCTCTTTCGCTGCCTTGGTTTCCTGCACGCAGATCACATCAGCCGGGTTGGTTTTGAGCCAATCCAATAATCCTTTATTGATGGCCGCACGTATTCCATTTACATTGTAACTGATGATGCGCATTGCATTATTGTTTAAATTGGACGGCAATTTACAGTATACTATGCAAGCAACAGCAAAACCTAAAACGGAAGCAATTATACCACCTAAGCAGCACGTATACCTGGATGGTCCCAAGAGCCGTGGCTATGAATTGTTATTTGCCTGGCGGGTATTTAACCAGTTTATCAAAGGCTTCCGTTCGCTCCATTTTATGGGTCCCTGTATCACCGTTTTCGGCTCCGCTCGTTTCAAAGAAGATCATATTTATTATGCCCAGGCCAGGGAATTTGGGAAACGGATCGCGCAAATGGGTTTTACCACGCTAACCGGTGGAGGACCGGGTATAATGGAAGCTGCCAACCGCGGCGCATTTGAAACGGGGGGCAATTCCGTGGGTTGTAATATCCAGTTGCCATTTGAACAGCATCCCAATCCCTATATGCAGAAGTCCATCACCTTTGAACATTTTTTTGTTCGGAAAGTATTGCTGGTAAAATATTCCTATGCATTCATCATCATGCCCGGCGGTTTTGGCACCATGGATGAATTGTTTGAAACACTTACACTGGTTCAAACCAAAACCATTACCCAGTTCCCGATTGTATTGTTCGGGAAAGAATTTCATCAGCCATTGCTCGAAAATATCGAATGGATGTCGCAACAGGGCACCATCTCAAAAGAAGATATGAACCTGGTTTTAGTAACCGATAGTATTGAAGAGGCGATGGCTCATATTCACACCTATATCAGCTCCAATTATAAAGTGAAACCCCGGAAACGTTTGCGGTGGTTATTTGAAAAACGCTAACTGTGTACTTGTTACACATAGTTATTATCTTCATGGCAAATTAGCCTGCCATGTTTAACCTGAAGTTAAGTGCCACGATTCTTTTCCTCTTTGTTTTCCTGGAGAGTAATGCCAATGACCAGCTTGTTGAAATTTATTCGCCAGGCGGCCAGGTACAACTTGCTGTAAACCGGCGACCCGAGGGAGATATTAAATACCGGGTCATGTTCAGGGGTAAATCGGTGATTGAGCCTTCGCTGCTGGGCTTTCAATTGAAAACACCTGCACTGGCCCTGGAAAAATTTGATGTCACGGGATATGATACCAGTTCAGTGAATGAAACCTGGAAGCCGGTATGGGGAGAACAATCAGCGATCCGGAATCATTACCGCCAGCTGTTATTAAAACTGGTAGACCGTGCCGGTAGCGGTATTAAAATGAATATTATTTTCCGGGTATTCAATGATGGAGTAGGCTTTCGGTACGAATTTCCGCAGCAGGGAAAACTGAACCATTTTATTATCCGGGAGGAACTCACGGAGTTTGCCCTCACCGGTGATCATAAAGCTTTCTGGATACCGGGGGATTATGATACAAATGAGTTTACTTATTATACTACTCCATTAAGTGCTGTGGATGCAAGCGGTGGTGGCACTGCGCAGGAGATCCATGCCAAAACTTTTTTTGATAAAAATGCCGTTCAAACTCCGCTGATGATGAAATCGGCGGATGGTCTTTATATTAATATCCACGAAGCAGCCCTCGTCAATTATCCCGCCATGAACCTGGTGCTGGATAAATCTTCGTTTCGTTTCCGGTCTCATTTAGTGCCGGATGCCGTGGGAAATAAAGCTTACCTGCAGACACCAGTAAAAACACCCTGGCGGACTATCCTGGTCAGCGATAAGGCCGGTGATATATTGTTGAGCAGAACGATTCTAAACCTGAATGAGCCGGCGCATACAAAAGATGTTGCCTGGATCAGGCCCCAGAAATTTGTGGGGGTATGGTGGGAAATGCATGTGGGTAAATCGAGTTGGGATTATAGCGGAGGACAGGTGGGTTCCCAGCAGGCGGCCAAAGTTCCGCATGGCGCCAATACAGCGAATGTAAAGCGATATATAGATTTTGCTGCACGACACGGTTTCGGTGGTGTATTGGTGGAAGGATGGAACCAGGGATGGGAAGATTGGTTTGGCCAATGGAAAGAGGATGTGTTTGATTTTGTTACTCCCTATCCTGATTTTAATGTAAGGGAATTATCGGCCTATGCAAAAGCCAAAGGAGTGAAGATCATCATGCACCATGAAACCTCCGGCTCTGTCACCAACTATGAACGCTGGATGGATACTGCTTACCGGTTCATGAAAAGATTTGGCTATAATTCTGTGAAGACTGGTTATGTTGGACGCATCATTCCCCGTGGTGAACACCATGACGGCCAATGGATGGTTAAACACTATGAACGGGTAGCAAAAAAAACAAGTGATTATAAAATCATGGTGGATATGCATGAGTCGGTGCGGCTCACGGGTCTTCACCGGACTTATCCCAACTGGGTTGCCAGTGAAGCAGCAAGGGGCAATGAGTTCAATGCCTGGAGTGTGGGCAACCCGCCGGAGCATGAAACGATTTTACCTTTTACCCGTTTGATGGGCGGTCCGATGGATTATACCCCGGGTATCTTTAAAATAAAAATGAGCACCTACAATCCTGAAAAAAAGGAGCAGGTGCATACCACGCTGGCAAAACAACTGGCTCTTTATATTACGATGTATAGTCCATTGCAGATGGCAGCCGACCTGCCGGAAAATTATGAAACAAAGATGGACGCCTTCCAGTTTATCAAAGATGTGGCCGTGGATTGGGATGATACCAAAGTACTGGATGCCGAACCAGGAGATTTTATTATCATGGCCCGAAAGGCAAAGGGTAAAAATGACTGGTTCCTGGGGGCCATCACGGACGAGCAGGCGAGGAATTTCAATATCGCAGCTGATTTTTTACCCGGGAATAAAAATTATGCTGTAACGATTTACCGGGATGCCGAGAATGCCCATTGGCAGACTAACCCCGAAGCTTATACCATTGAAAAAAAGATATGGATGAGCAGTTCGTCCAGGAACCTGGAACTGAAACTGGCGGCAGGCGGGGGAACAGCTATTCATTTCAAAGAAATCAGTAAGGAAAATGCCCGGCAGACTCAACTGCAACTAATGGCAGAAGAAAACAGGGCCGGGGTCAAAAATTAAAATTATTCCTCTTGAGTTTTACAGATATACTAGGGTATTCGGCTGGTGCTATTACCTCTTTTACATTTTTACCACAGGTAATCAAAACCTGGAAAGAGCGATCGGCAAAAGACATTTCGTTACTCATGTTCCTTATTGCGGCAGCCAATGAAGTTTTGTGGATCTGGTATGGTGTCTTGCTCCATAATTGGGTAATCATACTGACCAATGCTGTCGTGCTTTCAATGTCTTCAATCATGATTTTTTTCAAGCTGAAGTATGGAGCGGCAATG
>DASUMO010000596.1:0-2645 GCA_036277695.1 Chitinophagaceae bacterium | reverse complement strand
GTTGTCGAAGTCCTGGCTTTGAACCTTGCCAAAACAATGAAAGAACTTATTCCAGGCTGATGGTTTTATCCTTCGGCTTTGTTTGCCCGTCGATAGTAAGATTGGCCCAGATCTTTGTCCGGGAAATATTGACTGAATCAATGGTCTTGTGCACGTCATTGTAGTCAATATCGAGTTTTTTGTCGGCCATCACCATTTTTTCGGTTTTACCCGTTTGGGGATCCTGCACATAAATAAAGGTATCGTCATAGTAAGCGATCAGGCCTTCATCAACTTTGAACTTTGGATCAAAACTATTCAGCGCGCTGGTATAGATACTCCATTTATCGCTTTTGCTATAAGGCAGTTTCACCAGGAAACCCCGGCCCGTTATACAATCATTGAACTTGAGCCAGGCATAACTGGTGTCTTTAAAAGAGCAGGAAATATAATTTTTATTCAGGCGGACATCTTTTCCAACCAGTTCATAAAAACCACTTTTCCGGTTGGTGCTGAGTTGGTCATGACTCCAGGTTAAGGTATCGGGTTTGCAATTCTTTACCGAGAGATAAACAAAGGGATGATCAGGATGATCCAGGTTATACTTCAAAGAATCATTCTGGCAGGTCGTGTCGCAAAATGGAGCCGGGGCAGTGGATGAACTGCAGGAACCGAAATACCAGCCCAATAAGATAATGGCTGCGGGAAGGAGCAATGCTCGCATGGTTTATTGTATTAGGTTAGAAAAAACAAAAATAGCCATTGCAGGTATTCAGGAGAAAAATTATTAACTGCTGGCTCTAATCACCCGAACCAATGGTAAATTTTGGGCATTTCAACTTATCTTCGAACCATGAGTGAAACGAAACCATTTAGCCTCCGCCTGTTCAGGAAAGATGCCGCCCTTAAAAAAACAAGGCTTCGCCGCTTCCTTACCCGCCTGGAGAAAAAAGAGACGCCCGGTCTCCAGCAAATGACCAAACAATTGGAAAAAGAAACCTGGCAGGAAGTGGACTGCCTGAGCTGCGCGAATTGTTGTAAAACCATGACGCCGACTTTTACTGCAACCGATATTAAACGGATCTCTGCGCATTTTGGGCAAACAGAAGAGGAATTCAAAACAAAATGGTTGCGCCGGGAAAAAAGTGGTGACCGGGACTGGCTAAACAAAACAGAACCCTGCCAGTTCCTGAATTTGAAAGATAACAAGTGCAGCATTTATGCTATCCGCCCCGCGGATTGCGCCGGTTTCCCGCATTTGCCCAAAAAACTAAAGGATTATGCGCATGTGCATAAACAGAATGTTGAATATTGCCCCGCCACTTTTCGCCTGGTCGAAAAAATGATGGAAAAAATCTCTTTATCATTATAAGTAGACATCCTCGAGCAGGAAATACTCCGTTTCTTTATCGTCGAAAAAGGTAATAGCCAATATGCCATATTGCAACCAGGTATAGCCGGGATTCATGAACAGGAATTCATCGGCGGCTCTTTGCAAGTTGCGGAATTTTTTCCTGGTAACACTGTCTTCCGGGTGACCGAAGGGAGAGAAGTGGCGAAGCTTGACTTCAATAATATGCAGAATATTGTCTTTGCTGGCGATAATATCAATCTCGTAATGCGAGTGACGCCAGTTGCGGTGCAGAATCTCGTAGCCGTTTTGCTGGAGCCAGTTTGCGGCCAGTTCTTCCCCTTCCTTCCCTACTTCAAGATGCTCCGCCATCCCTTATCTTTACTTTAAGTTACAATTTTACAGGGAAGAAATGCCTGTTGTTAAAAAGTTTTGATGCATGAAATGTATAGCCCGTTTAACCGGTACCGTTAAGCATTATGACTGGGGTGGCACCCGGCATATTCCCGCGCTTCTTCACAGGTCTAATCCCTCGAATATCCCTTTCGCGGAATACTGGTTGGGTATACATCCTCTTTCCGATTGCCGGGTGGAATTTCCTGGCGAAGAGCCGGAATCACTGCGTGATTTTATTAACAGGAATCCCCAGGCAGCATTGGGTGAAAAAGTATTTCGTCAATTTGGAAACCTGCCCTACCTGTTAAAGACTTTGGATGTAAAAGATATGTTATCCATCCAGGTGCATCCTTCAAAAGCTGCTGCGGAAAAAGAATTTGCCAGGGAAAATGCCGCGGGTATTCCGAATGATGCACCGAACCGAAATTACAGGGATGTCAATCATAAACCCGAACTGGTGTTGGCCTTATCCGGGTTCTGGCTCCTGCATGGATTTAAATCTCCAACCAATTTGAAGGGAACATTACAACGGGTAAAGGAACTAAAGGACCTGTTGCCTTATTTTGAAGAAGGTGGTTATGCGGGCCTTTATAAAAAAGTTATGGAGATGCCGCAGGGGGAAGTCAATCGCATACTGCGACCCCTGCTGGATCGTATCCTCCCGCTTTATCATGAAGATAAACTGGAAAAAAGCGAAGAGGATTTTTGGGCGGCCAGGGCAGCCCTCACCTATAGCCAGGATCATTCGATTGATCGCGGCATTTTTTCTATATATCTGTTTAATCTTTTGCATATAGAAAAAGGAGAGGCCGTATTCCAGGATGCAGGTATACCACATGCCTACCTGGAAGGTCAGAATGTTGAAATCATGTCCAAGTCGGATAATGTGCTGCGCGGCGGCCTGACCAACAAGCATGTT
>DASUMO010000595.1:0-21487 GCA_036277695.1 Chitinophagaceae bacterium | reverse complement strand
AAAACGACTATCGATTTTATCCGGGGCCGCAGTTATTATTTTTTTGGAGATAGTTTATGGAATGAAGATGAAGTGGGTCAGGCCTTTTACCTTCGGCCTGCCCGAACCTTATATCGTCTCCGGGATTCCAGTTCCATTCCGGGTTTGCGGTTTCATCTTCCAGCAATAGTTTGCCAGTCGAAACATATACTGTTCATGGATGAAACTACCAACCGGGTTCCGGCTAACGTTGGCCAGCCCATCGACCTCCTCGTAATTTCAGGAAATCCGCCGCTCTCACCTGTTGATTTAACCAGGAAATACCCGGTCAAACAGGTGGTTTTCGATTCGAAAGTCACCCCTCGGAAACGGGACTACTGGAAAAAAGAATGTGATTCATTGGGGATTCCTTACCATGACGTAACAAGTCATGGAGCTTTTGTGATGAAGCTGCGTTAACTTACCTTTGCCGCACATTTATAAAACCGGGGCTGCTTAAAGTTCATAAGAAACAAAAGCATCAGCAATAACAGGAGCTAACTGCCATCAACCCAGTTGAAACTCATTGTTCCTTTCCCACAACTTTAGAAGCCTCATATTCCTGATCAAGGATGAATAAGAAAATAAAATCTGCATTAATCTCAGTTTATTATAAAGAAGGTCTGGAAACGATCATCAACCTGCTTTCGGCCTCGGGTATTACTATTTATTCCACGGGTGGCACGCAGCAATTTATTGAACAGCTGGGTGTAAAAGTTATTCCCGTTGAAACCCTCACTTCCTATCCTTCCATCCTGGGCGGAAGGGTAAAAACCCTGCATCCCTCGGTATTTGGAGGCATACTGGGCAGACGTGATCATGAGCAGGATCGCCAGGAAATGATTCAATTCAACATCCCTGAAATGGACCTGGTGATTGTAGACCTCTATCCTTTTGAAGAAACTTTAGCGACTACAAACGAGGAAAAGTTGATCATCGAAAAAATAGATATAGGCGGACCTTCCATGATCCGCGCCGCTGCAAAAAATTATAATGATGTAGTGGTAGTGGCAGCTAAAAAAGATTATGCTTTTCTGGAAGCAATGCTGCGGGATCAAAATGCGGAAACCAGTCTCGAACAGCGAAAGGAATTTGCAGCAAGGGCATTCGAAGTGGTAGCCCATTATGATGTGGCGATCGCCCACTATTTTAACCCGAACGGTTCCCGTTATTTTCTTGAATCCATTCCGGGTCCGAAAGCCATGCGTTATGGTGAAAACCCGCACCAGGCCGGCGTTTTTTATGGAAACCTGGCGGGACTATTCAACCAGTTAAACGGCAAGGATCTTTCTTATAATAACCTGGTGGATGTGGATTCGGCTATTCAGCTGATCAGCGAGTTTCCGGCTCAATCCATTAGTGGAGCCGGTTCGCCGGGAATTGTATTTGCCATTATTAAACATACCAATGTTTGTGGAATTGCCCGGCGTTCATCCGTAAATGAGGCCTGGCAAGCTGCCCTGGCCGGCGATCCTGAAAGTGCATTTGGGGGGGTGCTGGTTACAAATGGCCCGCTGGATAAGAAAACCGCAGAGGCGATCCATGAAATATTTTTCGAAGTGCTGATCGCCCCTTCCTTTGATGAAGATGCATTAGTTATCCTGCGTTCAAAGAAAAACAGGATCCTGCTGGAGTTAAAAGCTTATCCCAATAACCGGCGGGTTTATAAGTCTGTTTTGAACGGGGTCTTGATCCAGGATATGGACCAGGGCAATTTTACCGAATGGAAAGAAGCGGGAGGAAGGGAAACAACGGTGCAGGAAAAAGAAGATCTTGCTTTTGCCAACCTGGTATGCAAGCATCTTAAATCAAATGCCATCGCCCTGGTAAAAAACAAGCAGCTGATTGGCAAGGGTTGCGGGCAAACCAGCCGCATTGATTCCCTGCGCCAGGCGATTGAAAAAGCCCGGCAATTCAATTTCGACCTGCAGGGTGCTGTCATGGCCAGTGATGCTTTTTTCCCTTTCAATGATTGCGTGATACTGGGCCATGAAGCAGGGATCAGTTCTTTTATACAGCCTGGTGGCTCTATCAGGGATAATGATTCGATTGAATACTGTAAAACAAACGGCCTGGCCATGGTGATTAGCGGCATGCGCCATTTTAAACATTAAGGAGAGTGTTGAGCTGCGAGCTGTTAGCTAAGAGCTGCTAGCTAAGAACTACGAGTGTCTTTACCCTTGAAGCCAACCAAAACCGAAAGCCAGGATGAATTTTTTTGATTTCCATAAAACTATTGTTCAATCTTCTGCCGACTCTTTAAAGAGGCTCTCCGTCTTTAACCCGCTCACCATTCGTAAAAAAGGAACCCGTTCCAAAGCCATATTTGCTCTTTCCCTGGTTTGTTTTTTCTGGGGTACTACCTGGCTGGCTTCCAAAGAAGGAGTTAGACATATGCCGGCACTTCAATTGGCCGGTATCCGCCAATTGATTGCAGGAGCGATCTATGTAGGATTTTTCCTGGTTAAAGGAGCTGCCTTGCCGAAGGGAAAAGAATGGGTTCCTATCATTGTTCTCAGTTTCCTGAATTTTTTATTAAGTAATGGACTCAGCACCTGGGGTGTCAAATATATTTCGGCAGGACTGGGATCAATCATGGGTGCTATTTTCCCGCTTTGGCTGGTGATCATCGGTTTATTTACATCAAGAGAGAAAATTCCTTCGAAAGCTATCATGGGCTTATTGCTGGGTTTTGGCGGGGTTTGTATCATTTTCTATGAACACCTGCAGGATTTTTTCAATCCGGATTTCCGATTTGGTATCTTATTATCCCTGGTAGCTACCTGGACCTGGGCTTTTGCCACACTTTATACCAAGCAACAGGCTGCCAAATTCAATCCCTATTTCAGCCTCGGTCTGCAAATGGTGATATCCGGGATTACATTACTGGTATTCACCAGGGTTTCTGATTCGGCTTCGATCAATTCCTTTATTCCTATCCTGGATATTCCCTGGCAATCCTGGGCAGCGATCGCCTTTCTTGTCATTTTTGGTTCGCTGGTGGCTTTTGTTGCCTACCTCTATGCATTACAGCGCCTGCCCACTGAACAAGCATCCATTTACGCTTATATAAATCCCGTGGTGGCTGTACTAATGGGCTGGCTGGTATTTAATGAAAAACTCACCATTTTTATTACAGTAGGAGGCGCCGTTACTTTATTGGGTGTTTACCTGGTCAATAAAGCCTTCAAAGCAGTGCCCCCGCCGGAGCAGCCGGAAACGGAAGGGGTATAAGAAGAAATTGTCAGAAAAATTCAGGTGGAACTGTTTTGCCAGCTGTTAACTTCTTCTAAAAAGATTTGATAAACCTCGCGCCAGCCTTTGAATAAGTTCACTTCTCCCAGGAAAGTGTTATGCCAGATGGTTATCATTTGACCATTCACCTCTTTGATAACACGATAATAATGGCGCATTTCTTCCAGCGCTTCTTGCGGACTGTACTTTTGTTCAAAAAAAGAATTGGCCTCCATATAACAAAAGGGATGGAGCAGTAACGAAGTCTTTTCTTCTTTTTCCAAATCATACCAATAATAAGGTGAACTCACTGATGCCCTGAATCCATTAATGCTGCCATAACCCATGGAAAAATCCTCGTCGATCCCGGCACGAATCAGCTCGCGGAATGTTTGTGGAGTCGTAAACCGTATATAGTGCTGGCGGGAACGGCTTATTTTTTTACCACTGCTCTTTTCAAGCTGTTTAATTTCTTTTTGCAATAAGGAAGGATCATCCCCGCTTTGCCAGGAGGGATGAATACCAAGATCATATTGGGCGGCATGCCTGCTTATCAATTCCTGCATGGCAGGATGAAAAGGAGAAATATTTTTATCATAGCGACCGGTTTTTTCCGCAAGCAGGAAGAAATATACAGATCGGAACGAAAAACCTGCATGGAGCTTGTCCATCCATGAATACGCGTCATAAGGATCATTTTTCCTTCCCTGGCGCACAGCTATTCTTTCCCTGAAACTGCCGGGTCTTAGTTGCAACAGGTTTTTCACTGCAGCGCCGGCATTGCGCCACCAAGTTTTGTGGCGGTAGGCAAATGCTTCATCAATATCATAAGTGGGGTAAAACCGGAATGAAGAAGTTTCAGCATGAAACCCGCGAAACAATTCCTCCAGTTTTTTTCCGAAACATTGCAGCCACTGGTTGACCAGCGGGTAAGGCAAAAATCCTTCCCGGAAGGCCAGCGAGTTCGTATGGGCATAGCGGCCGTATTGATCCTTTGTATGTGGTAAATATTCTTCGTAACGGCTCAGGAGGTAGAAACTGGCGGCAAAAATATCAAAGGGGATATCACCTGTAGTTGGAAAAAAAGCCGGCAGGTTGCCCCACTTGAAACAGTTAATGGGTTGTGCCCCTATACCTGTTTCCTGCAACAGCGAATGAGGAGTGATCCGGCACTCCCGGGAAGAAATCCTGGAATGAGAATAATTGATCCGGGGACCTTCATACTGGTTAAACTCCCCGGGATCATTTGTAAGCAGAGGCTGCTGACCGAAAATTTCCCTGCCGATAAAACCAGAAATATATTCAAGCCGGGCTGTAACTGTATGCGAAAAAATGATCACAGGTTGAAGATAGTTATCGGTCCCCGTATTTATCGCGCCATAACTGGTTGAATGATTTTTGGGGAAACTCCATTTTACCCCTGCTCTCCTTCCACCCTTTTAATAGACTGTTGACAACCCAGTTCTTGATATTCCCGTTGGCCATATTCATCCAGTTGCGGTGAAGCATTCCCTGTTTCCACATTTTCCAGGCCATCTTTTCCCCAAAACTACTATAGCCTTTTTCTACCGATTCGTGACGGTTTTCCAGCAGTAATTCATGGAGATTGATCTTTACTGCGCAGACTTCCGTACAATTACCGCAAAGCGAGGAGGCATAACTCAAGTGCTTCCAGTCATCCATCTTTTTTAAATGCGGAGTGATCACGGAACCGATGGGACCGCTGTAGGTAGCAGCATAAGCATGTCCACCAATATTTTTATACACGGGACAGGCATTCAGGCAGGCGCCACAACGTATACAATATAAACTTTCGCGTTGCTTTTCATTCGCCAGGATTTGAGTACGTCCATTATCCAGCAGGATCACGTACATATCATCAGGTCCATCCACTTCATTTTCCTGGCGGGGGCCGGTAATGATACTATTATAAACCGTCAGTCTCTGCCCTGTGCCATAGGTAGCAAGCAGGGGCCAGAATAAAGCCAGGTCGGTCATTGAGGGAATCACTTTCTCGATCCCGGCAATCACAATATGTGTCTGGGGCCATGCTGTGCTCAGCCTGGCATTCCCCTCATTCTCGGTAACAGCAATCCCCCCGATATCAGCAACGATAAAATTGGCCCCGGTAACGCCGACTTCGGCCTGCACATATTTTTCCCTCAATTTAGCCCGGGCAGTCAGGGTAAGTTGTTGCGGACTGGCATTGGGATCAGTACCCAGTTTTTCGGCGAAGAGCCTCGCAACATCTTCTTTGCTTTTATGCATGGCAGGGGTAACAATATGATAAGGGGGTTCGCCATCCAATTGCTGTATATATTCCCCCAAATCTGTTTCCACACTTTCAATCCCATGTTTCCCAAGAAAATCGTTTAAATGGATCTCTTCGGTTACCATGCTCTTACTCTTCACCAGGGTTTTGCATTGTTTTTTTTCACAGATCAGGCGAATGGCTTCCAGTGCCTGCTCCGCATCTTCCGCCCAAATTACTTTTGCACCCCGCCTGCTGATAGCAGTCTCAAAATTTTCCAGTTGCTGGTCCAGGGTTTCAATTGCTTTCCATTTAATATTCTTGGCTCTTTCACGTGCCAGGCTCACATCGGTAAACTGTTCCTTACCCAGGGGTACTACCGCATTGTATTTGCCGATATTGAAATTGATTTTCCGACGGTGATCTTTATCAGCCGCTTTGTCCTTACTGTTGGCAATAAAATCAGAAAAAGTTTTTTTCACTTCTTATTTTTTAACTTCTTGCCTGCTTTCATAAAACTCCTGCGCTATTCCATCCAGTGCCTCATAAAATCCCTCACCATATTTACGGATCAACGCTTCTTTTAAAAACCGGTAAACAGGCACCTGCAATTCCTTTCCCAGGACACAGGCAGGATCACAGAGAGGCTCCCGGGGTTCATAGTTCACTCTTTCATAATCGCCGTGTTTCCCTTTTTTGGCAATCACGGGATAAAGATGACAACTGAGCGGTTTTTTCCAGGAAATCAGGCCGTCATAGTAGGCCTGTTCAAAGGCGCATTTGATGATCCCTTTCTCGTCACGGAAACCGTAGACACAGATTTCGCGATCAGTTTCCAGGGTCGGTGTCACCCAACCAAACTCACGGTTATAGGTATACTTTCCTTTTTTCTCAATAGCTGTTGAGGCAGCAGGCGAAAGATAGGGCCTGATCTTTTCGTAGAGTTCATTGATTATATCCAACTCTTCATTGGCCAGGGGAGCACCGGCATCGCCTTCTTCACAACAACCACCCTTGCACTTGTTCAGGTCACAAACAAATTTCTTTTCGATCACATCATCACTCACCAAAATATTATCAATAACTATCAAGTCTTATTATTTGGGCAAAGGTAAGACCTGCGTTAATCTTCTCCCGCTTTTACCTTTCGGAATAATCTTCTTCTTAAATGATGACCCGCAGCCGTGAGCCGGTTATGCGAAGTGAGGTAATGGATCACTTTTTCTTCCAGCCAGTGATGCAGGGGCAATAAGAGGGCAGCCAGGCCGATCATGAATAGCAGGTCTTTCCAGGGTTCTCCCCGGGTGAGGGCATAGATGTTCTTTTTGAAAAGGAGAAAGATGAATTCGAAAAACATAAGAAAGGCAAAAAAACCAATCATCTTGATCGTGGTGGCTGAGACCTTGAACATTCCCAGTAATACCAATGCGATGAACAAGGCGGCAATACCGATAGTGATGCCCAGGTACTGGATATTATTCCTCCGGCGATCTCTTTCCTCTTTTTCTTTGGCAAGCCTCAATTGCCGTTGCTGCTCATCAGCAGCTTCGACCTGGGTCAATTCTTTTTCCTTATTTAATTTCTGGATGCTGTCTTTGTATTGGTGATAGATGCCGCTGTACAAGTTGGCCTGCAAGTAATCACCGGTTTTCCCGTATAGCGTATCCAATTGTTTGGCGGCAGCTTCCACATGTTCAAGCTGACCCATCCGCTCTCCCATATCTTTTACCTTCAGGTAGTATTCGATGGCCTTTTTATGCTCACCGGTTTTTTTATGCATCCCCGCCAGCTGCCGGTAAAAATAAACACGGTTAGCCTCGCTTGTACTCTTTTCAAAATAGGGCAGGGCAAGGTTAAAATAGTGCCGGGCCGAATCGAATTGATTAGTTTCCGTATATATCACGCCGTAAGCCTGGTCGATGATCCCGGAAAATCCAAAATTGACCAGGTGTTTTTTCAGTGCCAGCCCCGAAGCTGAATTCATATAGGCCAGCGCTTCGTTTGGCTGATCCATCCGGAGATACTGGTTGAGCAGGCTGATATATCCCGGTATCTTGAGCGTGGAGAATTTTAATGAATCGGCCAGGGCAATGGAACGTTCGAAATAGCTGATAGCGATATCATAATTCTTCTTCATCGCAAAAAGATTGCCGATGCCGTTGAGATCGATTGCCCGCTGGAAAGGTGCATTTTTCTGCCGGCTATGGTCCAGTTGCTTATAGGCCAGGGTAGCATAATCAATGGCTTTATCATAATCTTCTATCTGGGCATAGAACCGGGAAAGATGCTGGTAACAATTCCGCAGCAAATCATTGCGACTTGGTTCCGCCTTAAGTTCCTCCGCAATACGCAAAGCATTCAGGTAATGACGCAGAGCCAGGGTTTTTTCATTCCTTGAAAGATATACATGTCCATAGCTATTATGGGCTTCGGCTTTCAGGCTATCGTTGGGAAGAGTTGAAATTATGGAGAAGCCCTGGTTGACATAGCTCAGCGCTTTGTCCTTATCGGGAATGGCTAAGTGAACTGCGGCCAATCGCAGCTGTATCCCCCCGATCGCTTCTTCCATTTTATCCTTACGGGCAATTGCCAGTCCCTTGTTATAAAAATCGATTGATCTTTCCGTATAATTTTTCTGGCCTGAAAAATAACTGCAGCGGAGACCATTCGATACATAAGCATCCACCATCAGTTTCCGGTTCCTGGATTCCTCCGCCACTACGATCAGTTGTTTACCATACTGTTCAGCCTGTTCCAGGTTAACGTTCATAAATGTCCGGGAAAGATTATCCAGGTAATAAACCTTATCCTCCGGAGAAGTAGACCTGGCCAATCCGTTTTTTATTGAGTCTATAGCAGCGGTTTCCTGGCCATGGCCGTGTATTAAGCAACAAACAAGCAGCGGTATAAGCGCTGACCTGAGCAGGTAGTTCATTTGGTTATGGTTTGGCCTTAAATTAATAAACATTCAGCCCCCGGGAAAAAATCGTTTGGAGGGACTTGGTGTTTTTGAAAATCGTAAAGTTCAGAAAAGGATGCCTATTTCCATTGAAGCGTATTGATCAGGTGCTCCAGGTCTTTTTTCAAAAACTCGTTGACCACGCTCAGCGAATCCTCGTTAGGTGTGGCATCAAAATACAGGGCTCCCCTTAAAAAATGCCGGGTGGTATCCGTCAGGAAGAACTGGTTGGCCGTTGCGGTATTTCCTCCCAATGAAAAATAAATACCGCCGATTCCATGGGGTGTCTGGATCCTTGAATCATTGATCCCGGTTGAAATATCGGTATGTTGTTTATAAGCCATCTTGAACCCATCGTTCACCAGGGAATCAAATTTATTGCGGGCCCCGATCTCTTTATACGAGATATAGATCCTGCCGGCCAGCTGGGGTACATCAATATTGATCCACCAGGGATTTTCTGTGGCGTCGCCAAAAAAAGTAGAGTCTTTGCTCACATGGGCATAAACCGGGTATTCAAAAGAGTAAGGATATCCTGGTTGGTCAAATATCCTGTATTTTTTTTCGGGCAAATCCACTTTGAAATAGCCCTTTCTTTTGTACGTATAGTTGCTGTTACAGGAGGTGGCGGAGACCATCGCTGTCAATACAAGCATCCACAAAGCGTTTTTCATGTCAGGATTTTTAGTCTTCGGGGTTGATCGTTACTTGAACCTGGCGGATCCGGTTATTGGCTGTTTCCAAAACGGTGAAATCAAAATCACCGCAACTGATCACGGCATTAGTGGCAGGAAACTCACCGGCAATTTCGAGGATCAGGCCCGCCAGGGATTCACTTTCTCCCCTCACCTTATCAAATGTATCCATGGGCAAACGCATGATCTTACACATATCATGGATCATGGTCTTGCCCTCAAAAATATAATTCTGGTCGTCCAGCTTTTTAACCCCGCTCTCTTCCTCGTCAAACTCATCTTTTATATCGCCGATCACTTCTTCCAGGACATCCTCCATGGTCACAATCCCGCTGGTGCCTCCAAATTCATCCACCACCACGGCAAAATGGACTTGCTTTTGCTGGAAATCCCTTAAAAGATCTTCGATCAGTTTTGATTCAGGTACAAAATAGGGCGGACGGAGCAAGGGGCGCCAGTCGAATGCTTCTGACTCGTCCAGGAAAGGAAGCAGGTCTTTGGTATGTATGATCCCTGCTACTTCATCAAGACTTCCTTTATAAACAGGCAGTCTTGAATAGTGAAGTTCTTCTACTTTTTTAACCAGGTCAGGAAAAGATATTGAATAATCCACCCCATTTACATCCAGGCGGCTGCGCATAATTTGTTTCACGGAGATATTCCCAAATTTCACAATTCCCTTCATGATATTTTTCTCTTCTGGTGATGCTTCTTCGTCTGTCTTAATATCAATTGCCTCATCCAGCTCCTGTATACTCATCGCTTCCGACCTGTTGGCACCCAGCCTCCTGCCGATACCATCGGCTAGTGAAACAATCGATTTGCTAATACGACGCAGGAGTAAATGAAGGCCTTCGATCACAAGTGCATAATCATAGGCAAAGCGAAGATTATTCTGTGTGGCAAATACTTTAGGCAAAAGCCTGCCGAAAAAAACAACCACAAAGGCGATAATCAGGGCTTTGATAAGCACGATTATAGAGTAAGGAAGATTGCCAAATCGCAAATACTGGTCGATCATGTAATTGGCCAGGATGATAATACAGATATTGATAAATGTCCCTGCGATCAATAAGGATGCATATACCTCTTTGGGTTCTTCGAGCAGGTTGGTAATCCTTTTGGCGGCTGAATGCTGCTTGGTCTTTAATACGTTAATATCCTTGTTATTCAGGGAAAATAACGCCACTTCCGAACCCGAAATTATAAAAGTGAGAATGAGAAGTATAGTAAGGACAATACCCAGGATGATATTTCCCTGGGCATTGGCAGCCAGCAGGGTAAAAGTAAAAAAATCGTTTATAAAAATAACAACCTTATGACTGTCCAAGTATTGGGGGTTTGGTTATAATTGACTGCCATAGCCTTCTTTTGCAACACTATCGGCAGTCTGCAAAGCCTTATTTGCAGCATACAGCTCCGCTGCCTTTCTCGGCCACAAAAATATGGTTTTAGATTATTTCAGAAGGGAAGGCTTTCGGAGGGATCGCCCATCGGCATATCCGTTCCTCCCATTCCTTCTATCCCGCTCTCCCCGGGCGGGTGGTGCCCGGCTGCATCAGCTCTCTTATCCAGCATAATCAGGTTATCGCCCACGACTTCCGTGGCAAACTTCCTGTTACCATCCTTATCTTCCCAGCTCCTGGTGCGGAGTCTTCCTTCAATATAAACCAGGCTGCTTTTGTGTAAGTATTTTTGGGCAAGTTCGGCCAATCCTCTCCAAAGCACCACGGTATGCCACTCAGTCTGCGATACCAGCTTGCCCGAACGATCTTTAAAGGTTTCTGTAGTTGCCAGGGGGAATTTTGCCACTGCGATATTTCCTTCCAGGAATTGTACATCCGGATCTTTTCCCAGGTTACCAATGAGCATCACTCGATTTACGCCTCTCATACGTTATCTCTTTGCGTCCGCACCGAATGCATCCGTGCCAGACGGGTTATAGAATTACTCCAGGGCTTGAATGCTATTTAAAGTTAATTTTTTTTAGGGGGAAACCACAAAAAAAATAGCTGTTACCCTTTAATTACCAAATCAGAACGACTTTGTGATTTTGTTGATTCCCGAAGCCATTGATGAACGAAGCGGGGAAAGGCAAATTGAGCCAAGCCTTGTTTCCTGACCCATTTTGAACCAGCTGGCGCCTGAATTCTCCGCTTCAATTTTAGTTGCAGGAATTGTCCTGTTATGAGCTGGTGGGAAAGCTGCTGTCGAAAAACAGGAGAAACCCCGTTTACCTTATAGTCATTCCTTTCCAACCAGCCTTTTTTAAGTGCCAGTCTGATCATCTTATTCCGATCTATTTCCTCCCCTGTTTCTACCAGCGGGAATTCGAATAAGTGTTGCCAAATATCTTTTGCTGTTCGCTGGGTGATCAATACTTCATTTTTGTATTCCATCACCAGGTAATAAAACCATCTTTTTTTAATGTTGATCTTTTTTTCCTTTACCGGCAATTCATTTACGCGGCCTTGTATAAAAGCAACACAAAATTTTTTAAACACGCATTGGTCACAAAGAGGAGCTGCGGGTTTACAGATCATTGCTCCATAATCCATGATGGCCTGGTTATAAATACCGGCTTGATTTTTATCCAGTAGATCCTGGGCCAGGCTGCTGAAAAGTTTTTTCCCCTTACTTGAATCAGTCGGGATAGCAATGCCAAAAACCCGGGCCAAAACACGAAATACATTGCCGTCCAAAACGGCAAAGGGCAGGTTGAAGGCGAATGAGCCAATTGCGGCGGCCGTATAGGGACCGATTCCCTTAAGGGACCTGATTTCATCATAGGTTGAAGGAAACCGGCCCTGCTTTTCGCGGGAAATATAACGGGCTGTAGCAATGAGGTTGCGGCAACGGGTATAGTAGCCCAATCCTTCCCATAATTTGTATATTTTTTCATCCGGGGCATCGGCCAAATGCTGAATGAGGGGAAAGGTTTTGATGAAATTATGGTAGTATTTCAGGCCCTGTTCAACCCGGGTTTGCTGGAGCATGATCTCGCTCAACCAGATTTTATAGGGATCTTTTTCACCTTTCCAGGGCATTTGCCTGCGGTTTTTTTCGCGGTTCCATTTTAATAAAAGGGCGGTAAACTTCTTTTCAAACGGTTGGCCGGCGGCCTTTTTCATACTGGTCCGATTCTGCATGGGGCCTAAATATCTGCCATTTTCACATATTGCCGGCGGGGGTGGAAAATATTTATGCCTATCCTGTTGACAATCATATAATTTTATCATAAATTGGCATGCAGAACGAAAAAGGAACATCTTAAAAACCAGCAAAATGAGAAAAGCCGATCTCGTTAACCAGATTTCTGAAAAGACAGGGATACCCAAGGTTGATGTTTTGGTTACCCTGGAAACTATGTTTAAAGAAGTCAAAGACACTCTTGCCGCGGGTGAAAATATTTATATCCGTGGGTTTGGGAGTTTTATCACGAAAAAAAGAGCTGCCAAGATCGGTCGCAATATCAAAAAGAATATCGCGGTACATATTCCTGAACATTATATACCTGCTTTTAAGCCCGCCAAAGAATTCGTAGCGGAAGTAAAGAAATTGAAAGAGGTCAAACCTGACGCAGGACCTGGTGAAGATGCAGAATAATCAATTCCTTCGCTTTAACTTCTTAAAAGATTCTGATTTCATTGTCCCATAATCATGGGCTTTAGGGTAACTTTGCAGCCTGAAAATTTTTATGTGAAGAAACCTCAATGGATCACTGTTGCTGCGGCAGTTGTGCTGGTTGCAGCGATTTACAGTTTTGGACGAATCGTTCCCCATAAGACCACAAAGGCAACAACCGGCCAGCAGCATAGCCCCGATGACGGGCACGATCATGGACTGGCAGCCCTCAGCACCGACAGTATCCTGGTCATGGCAAAAAAACAATTATCACCGGAACAAGTTATCAGGATCAACACATTAGAAAATTCGATTTCAAGGGGAGATGTCAAAAACCAGCAATTAAAAGTCTATCATCAATTATCGCATTTCTGGGGTGATTCAGCCCGGATTTTTGAACCTTATGCCTGGTACGAGGCCGAAGCGGCAAGATTGGAAAATTCCGAAAAATCCCTCACCTTTGCTGCCCACTTATTTTTGGAGAACCTGCAGCAGGACCAGGATCCTGCGCTGATCAAATGGAAAGCAATGCAGGCCAAGGATTTGTTCGAGAGGTCTTTGAAGCTCAACCCCGGAAACGATTCTTCCAGGATAGGCCTGGGTGCCTGTTACCTTTTTGGCGGTATTTCAGAAGCACCCATGCAGGGTATCAGCATGATCAGGGAAGTGGTGGATAAGGACAGTACCAATGTATATGCCCAGCTGGTGCTGGCCAAGGGTTCATTGGTATCGGGACAGTATGATAAAGCGGTGGAACGGCTGCTGACTGTAAGCCGGTTGCAGCCTGCTAACCTGGAAGCAATGCTGATGCTGGCGGATATTTATGAACGCCTCAAGGAAAAAGACAAGGCTATTGACTGGTATCGTAAAAGCCTTCCGCTTGTAAACCGGGCGGATGCCAGGAACGAAATTGAAAAAAGGATTCGCGAGCTGAGTAATTAGAAGTTGTAAAACTTATTATAAACAGAATTAAAAAATCATTTGAGTATGCCTTGTGGTAAAAAAAGGAAGCGTCATAAAATTGCGACGCACAAGCGTAAGAAAAGACTGAGAAAAAACCGTCATAAAAAGAGGAATAAATAAGTAAAGAGGTTCCGGTGTTTAAGATTAAAATGACTATCAAACACTTTAAACTAAAGACCGGAACTTTTCGAACTTATTTCAGTCCACCGGTTTGTTTGCCGTACAAGTTTGCACCCCACCAATTTACTTCAAACAACATTATCCTACAGGTTTAACCCCGCATTCAGTACGGTGCCTGGCATACCGGTGTTTACACAGCAGCACAATGGTGATTCATTTATGTAAGCTGTAATGAACAAAGAACTTATTATTAATGCCGCTCCCCAGGGTGTCGAAATTGCCCTGCTGGAGGACAAAAAACTGGTAGAGCTGCATAGCGAAAAAAGCGATGCCCGCTTTGCTGTCGGCGATCTCTACCTGGGAAAAGTAAAAAAACTGATCCCCGGGTTGAATGCCGCTTTTGTGGATGTTGGATTTGAAAAAGACGCCTTTCTTCACTATACCGACCTGAGTCCCTATGCCCGTTCCCTGCTCAAGTTCACGACCATGTGCATAAATGATAAAACAGAGCAGGGTCTTGATTTTGGCAAATTCACGATCGAACCGGAAATCATTAAAACAGGAAAGATCAATGAGGTGCTGGGTGGCAAACCCAATATCCTGGTCCAGATCCTGAAAGAACCGATCGCTGCCAAAGGACCCCGCTTAAGTTGCGAGATCTCCCTGCCGGGGCGTTTTGTGGTATTGACTCCCTTCAATGACATCGTAGCTGTTTCCCGCAAAATTCATTCTTCGGAAGAAAGAAAGCGTTTGCAAAAAATCGTCGAGGCGATCAAGGCGAAGAATTTTGGGGTAATCGTGCGTACAGCCGCAGAAGGAAAAAATACCGCAGAACTGCATGAAGATTTATCAGCCCTGGTGGAAATGTGGAAGACCATACAGAAAAACCTCAAAGCTGCCGTTGCCCCGGCCAAGATACTCAGTGAACAAACAAAGACGAATAGCATACTCCGGGACCTGTTAAACGAAGATTTCAATAAGATTGTGGTGAATGACCGTACGATTTTCACCGACACTAAGAATTATATACAGCGGATAGCCCCTGAAAAAGCAGATATCGTTTCTTTTTACCAGAATGGATCTCCCATCTTTGATTCTTTCGGGATCACCAAACAGGTTAAATCATCTTTTGGCAAGACTGTCAATCTCAACAGCGGCGCTTATCTTATCATTGAACATACTGAAGCCCTGCACGTGATCGATGTGAACAGTGGTTATAAAAGCGTCAGCAATAACCAGGAGCAAAATGCCCTGGAAACAAACCTGGAGGCGGCGGAGGAAGTAGCCCGCCAGTTACGTTTGCGCGACCTGGGAGGAATTATTGTCGTGGATTTCATTGATATGAAATTCCCGGAGAACAAGCGCAAGCTGATGGAAAAAATGGAAGAGTTCATGAGCCCCGACCGGGCCAAGCATGCCGTACTTCCTATTTCCAAATTTGGCCTGATGCAGATCACGCGGCAACGGATGAAACCTGAGATGAATATCAATACCCAGGAGCTTTGTCCCAGCTGTAATGGAACAGGTAAGATTACTTCGACCCTTTTACTGGAAGATGAAATTGAAAAAAATCTCAGTTACCTGATCACGCATAAAAACAGCAGGCTGAGCCTGGCTGTCCACCCCATCATGTATGCTTATCTAAGCAAAGGCTGGCCCTGGAGTAATAAGATGGCAAAATGGAATAAGAAATTCGGGCAAAAAACTAAATTAATAGAAGACTCCAATTGCCATCTTGTTGAGTATAAGTTCTTCGACCAGCATGGTGAAGAAATCAAATTATAGCAATAGTAACTGCAAATTAAAAACCCCGGTTCGCCGGGGTTTTTTGATACAAGCAGTAAGCATCAGGAATAAAACTTTTAGTACCCATCGTTTTGCTCAATTATTCTCCGGGAAGCATTGATTTCACGCTCGGGTATGGGGAATACCATCTCATTTGCATTATAGGCAAAACCGTCTGCACTGAGTTTTAACCTCCTTAGGTCATGCGCGCCCTGGCCTTCATGCGCCAGTTCCAGTTTTCTTTCCAGTAAAATATCAGCTAGTGTAACTGCTGCCAGGGGTGTTAATCCAGCGCGTTGCCGGATCAAGTTAACATCGGCCAGTGGTGTGGCTCCAACGCTGGTACCGGCCCTGAAATTAGCTTCGGCCCTTGTAAGATACATTTCTGCAAGGCGGATAACAGGTAATATTCTGTATTGCAATTGCCATTTCCCACTACGGGTAGCACCGGCACCGGTATAGAATAAGGCTCTCCTGGCATCACCTGCACTATAAAAAGCAAGATGCGGGGCCTGGATAGAAACATCCCCATCACGACCACCATATGCCGGTATAGACCAGAACAAATGCATATTATTCGTACCATCCTGTGCGCTAATCTGCATGGCAAAAAGGTACTCCGGTGACATGGCAGAATTATTAAAAGCTCCTGCATAGGTGGTAGCCAGGGTTCTGCCATTGGCAACGGCGGAAGTAATGGACCGGTTGGCGGCATCGCGGGCTTCAGGATATTTCTCCATCTGCAGGTAAACTCTTGATAATTGAGCCGCAGCTGCAGCCTTCGTTGCATACACCATGCGTGTAGTAGCATTCGATCCCGGGTTTACTGCGGGCAACAGCGTTTCCGCTTCATTAAAATCAGCCAGGATCTGAGCATATGTTTGTTCTACCGTACTACGGGCCACGTAAGATGATTGATCAATACCTCTTGTTGGCGTGAGCACCAGTGGCAATCCTTTGTTGCTAGTAGTATTACCGGCGCTATAGGGCTTGGCGTAAAGTTTAACCAGTTCAAAATACATGGAAGCACGAAGGAATAAGGCTTCACCTTTTACGCGGTCCTGGTCTGCTGCATTAACGACCCCTATTGCGCTTATGATATTATTGGTAATATTGATCACATCATAGGCCTCCAGCCAGGTATCCCTGACATAGATATTGGTAGTCAGCATGGTTTTTTGCCATATATCACGGGGATCGTTAAAAGTACCTTCCCAGCGGATTTCACCATTGGCAGCCAGCAATTCGGAGAACATTTGCATATTGCCGCCATACAGGTCCCCATCGCTGATTGCATCATAGGCACCATTGAGGACTTTTTTCACATTTCCATCAGTACTCAGAGCAACTTCCTCCGCTACACTTTGACGGGGTAGTAAATCCAGTTTATCACCGCAGGAAGCAATGATAACTGAAAGGATTGTTATCGCAATTATATTACGTTTCATGATTTCCATTTTTAGATTAAAAGCCCAGGTTAATACCAAAGGTTATTGATTTGATCTGCGGAGCCGCATAAAAGTCACCACCCTGATTCCTGTTACCGGCACGATAATCAGTATTGACTTCGGGATCCCAACCAGTATAATCCGTGAACGTAGCCAGGTTAACTCCCGTGACATACAGTCTAGCAGACCGAAGTTTAATTTTATTCAGCACCGAAGAGGGAATATTATAGGCTAATGTCACATTCTTCAACCGGACATAACTCCCATCCTGGATATAGCGGGTCGAAGCCTGGATCCCGTTTCCATAGCCCAGGCGTAATTGAGGTACATCAGTGATATCACCGGGTTTCTGCCAGCGGCGAAGCTGGTCACGGGTTTGGTTATCGAACCAGTCGAAGCTGGCCGACATAAAACCACCTGCTCCATCCATGATCTGGTTTCCGAACACACCCTGGAACAATACATTCAGTTCAAAACCTTTATAGCTAAAGTTATTGCTTAAACCACCGATCCAGTCAGGGTTGGGGTCACCTACTACAAAGTTACCGGCATCATTATAGTCATTAGTAAGAGTTTTTCCATCTTCTTCATAATACAATGCATCTCCATTGTCAGGATCTGCACCGGCGAATTTGGGTCCGTAAAAAACACCAATTGCTTCGCCAACGATCAGTGAGTTCAGATAACGGCCATCGTTGCCGGGAATAGAAGTTTGGTCACCATCCAGCTTAGTGATCTCGTTTTTATTTTTTGCGATATTGAAACTGGTATTCCAGGTAAAATCCTTGCCCTTGATATTTGTAGAATTCAGGACTACTTCAAATCCTGTATTTTCCATGGAACCAACATTCACCAACTGCGTTGAAAAACCAGAAGTACCTGGCACCGGAACACTATAAATAAGGTCATCTGTTTTCCTGACATAATAGTCAACTTCACCAGTCAGGCGATTGCTGAATAAGCCAAAATCAATCCCTATATCCATTTGTTTGGATCTTTCCCATTTCAACTCGGGATTAGCGAGCTGGGTTGGAATCAGGCCAGATTGATTATTGTACTTGGATGCACCATATAAGCCCAACTGTGAAAAATTACCAAAACCTCCATCATTACCGGTAAGACCATAGCTTCCCCTCAATTTCAAAAAGCTCAGCCATTTTGAATTATCCAGGAATTTCTCTTCGGTAATAATCCAACCCGCGGAGAAGGCAGGGAAAAATCCATATTGATTATTTCTCCCAAACCTTGATGATCCATCTACTCTTAAACTGATTGAAGCGAGGTATTTGTCGTCGAACTTATAGTTACCCCTTGTGAAATAGGAAACAATTGATGACTCAGTCAATGAAGAAGTACCACCGGTGATACGGCCTGCACTGGCCAGTTTCTGCAATGCATCAACCGGGAAATCTTCACCCCATACACTGGTAAAATCTGTATTATATTTCTGGTAGGACATACCCAGGATCGCGTCAATATCATGTTTACCGCCAAGTGTCTTTATGTAATTAAAATAATTATTGGTATTGAGCGTGATATTGCGCAGCCAGTCGGACTGACCATAACCATTGGTCGACAAGCCGGTCAGGGTTTTGGAGCCCCTGAAAAGTTCATCGTTTTGGGTTTGAATATCTATCCCTACTTCTGTTCTGAAGGTTAGTCCTTTTACCAGCCTGTAAGCCAGGAACAGGTTCCCAATATTACGGATGGTTGTCGATTTATAAACTGAATTATCCAGTTCAATTAACCCATTATAGTAAGTGGTAACTGGGCGATCGTAATAATTTCCATTCTGATCTTTGGGAGGAGTTATGGGGGCAAGCGCCACCAGTTGCATGGGAGTTTGGAAGGCATTGTCCAGGTTATTCCTGTTACCCACTGTGCGGGAAACACTAAGGTTAAAGCCCAGTCTGATTTTATCACTGGCGTCATGTTCCAGGTTAAAACGGCTGGAGATACGCTGAAAATCGTTCAGGATAAGTATACCCTCCTGGTCATGAAATCCCCCACTGATATAGAAACGTGTTTTCTCATTACCACCCGAAGCGGTAACATCTACGATTTTGGTCTTTGAATCATCATTGAAAGCCAGTTTTTCCCAGTTGGTATTCGTTTCCAGGTTGCGCCAGTTGGAATAACCGGAATAACGGGTCAGCCTGTTTTCCGCAAACTCCAGCCATGAACCGGGATATTGTGCCGGATCCAGCGGGTCCACTCCTTCTATAATATCACTATTAATGGCAGCTTCACGTAAAAGATCAACATATTCTTTTGCATCCAGAAATCCCCGGTAGTTAGTTGGTTTATTCGTACCATACTGCATATTTACTGCCAGGTTGGTTTTTCCAGCCCTTCCTTTTTTAGTAGTTATCAGCACTACACCACCAGCTGCACGTGACCCGTAGATAGCGGCAGCGGAAGCATCTTTTAAAATATCAAAGGTTTCGATATCGTTGAAATTGATATCCGCCAGTGCATTCCCGGATAAGCCTCCCGTGTTGATGGGTATGCCATCTACAACATATAAAGGATCATTAGCAGCACTGATTGAGCCTGCTCCCCTGATCCTGACTTTCACACCCTCGCCAACTTTACCATTATTGGCTTCTACAAATACACCTGCTGCGCGTCCCTGGAGGGCCTGAGTAAGATTGGGAACAGGAAGATTGGCGACTTCGTTTCCTTTTACCCGGGCAATATTACCCGTGAGATCTCTTTTGATCTTGGTACCAAAACCCACGACCACCACTTCGTCCAGGCTACGGGTTTCGCCAACTCTTAATGCAACCTGTACGGGTGCCCCGGTGATGCCAACTTCCTGGCTATCGAATCCCAGGGCGCTAATGACCAGTGTTGTGGCTGATTCAGGAACGGAGAGGGAGAAGGACCCGTCCTGACCGGTGACCGTACCACTGCGGGTACCTTTTACCAAAATCGTGGCACCCACTATGGGTGAACCATCTTTACTGTCAGTTATCTTTCCAGATACCGTTTTGTTTTGTGCCCAAAGGATCTGTGCGGTGAATAGTAAAACCGCCAGCAAGAGGGCTGCTGATTTTCTCATGTGCAGGAATTTTAGTGCTTAGCTAAAGTATAATAATATGTTAAGACAAAAAAAACCGTGCAGCAAGCTGCACGGCCATTTTATTTATTTTTTTAGCTGCTTATAAGCAACCCATTAATCTCTGTCCCGGGCTCCCAGGTAGATCATCACATACTGTATTAATGTCACCACAGCCGCCAACGCTGCAACCACATAGGTCGTGGCAGCCCATTTCAGGGCGTCCTTCGCCTTAGGGTATTCCCTTGTATTGGTTACATTGGTCCGGTCCAGCCAGGCCAGGGCTCTCCGGCTCGCATCAAACTCTACCGGTAAGGTTACCAGTGAAAAAATAACCGTCATGGCAAATATGATGATCCCAATCAATAATAAGGTGGTATTGCCCGAGCTGGCCATAATGATCCCGATCAGCAATACCCAATTTACCAACATGGAACTAACCTGCACGGCGGGTACCAGTTTACTCCTGAGCATCAGCCAACTATATGCTGTCGCATGCTGGACGGCATGACCGCATTCGTGGGCGGCTACCGCGGCAGCGGCAATGCTTTGGCCCTGGTATACTTCCGGGCTCAGGTTCACGGTTTTATTCGCGGGATTATAGTGATCGGTCAGGAACCCCTCTACCGAGGTGACTTTTACATCATAAATACCGTTTTCACGGAGCATTTTTTCCGCTATTTCCCGGCCACTCATACCGTTGGAAAGGGGTACGGTGCTATACTTTTTAAACTTGTTTCTCAGCACCATCGAAACCAGCATACTGATACCTAAAAATATCAGCGAAACGATCATAATGGAAGGTGTCATTGTAGGTTAAAATTTTTATTTATTTGGTTATTATATCAAATCTACTACCATTTATATCAAGCCTATGATTTCAAGTCTTTTTGTCACGTTAGAAATTTGCCAAAGCCTTTAAAATGAATTTATAAGATGAGTTGTCACTTCCTAAATATTATTTTCAACATACTGTTTTTCAAATACTTATGATATATTTTTGCCTGCTAATTTTCACCGTTGCAGCGCCTGTATTTTTACGGGAAGTTATTCACAGCAGAAAAAATTTATTTTGTAATGTGGGTCATATTTGTAACTTAGCAATAGAATTTAATGGGTTAGTAAGTAAGAGGGTCAGTCGAAACGATTGGCCCTTTTTACTTTTTATTCCGGGCTCCGAATTTCCATCTCCGCGGCGCAGAAATGAATGATCTCTTGCATTTCAAACAAGTTAAAATCTTTTAAGTTTTATCCAGCTTCACCCGAACATTTACCTTTAATAAATGAGTAAAGTTAAATCGGCTTTCTTTTGTCAAAACTGTGGGTATG
>DASUMO010000594.1:0-3845 GCA_036277695.1 Chitinophagaceae bacterium | reverse complement strand
AGACAGAAAAAATTATTCGAGGCCAACCGGAATTTTGCTTACCTGCGAAAATATCCCTCCATTAAGTTTTTTTATGGCGATGGTTATGATGGCTTACCGACTTATGCACCTTTTGATAAGGTGTTGATCACTGCCGCGGCGCCAGGCATTCCTCAAAAACTGATCGACCAGTTAAAAACCGGAGGCATGATGGTGATACCGGTGGGTGCTGGAGAATTGCAGCGCATGATGCGGATCACAAAACTTCCGCATGGAGCCCTGCGCGAAGAGGTCTTTGATCACTTTTCATTTGTACCGATGATCGAAGGAAAAAAAGAATAACACGATACTTAAAAGAAAAAAGGGCCCTCTCCAAAGCCCTTTTTCTCTTTACATTTATTGATTGTTTGGTTTTACTCGCATTCATGGGCATCCAACCAGGCACCTATGCCCGCTACTGCATCCTTTACATATTCCGGTGCAACGGGCTGATCACAGATATTATCGGGGCTAAGCCGTTCGAGGCTGGCTAGCCAGACATCAGCAGCGGCCACTTCAGCCCATAATTCCACATTCCCGATCACACTGGCTCCACTCAACTTGATAGCTGCTACAAAAGCAAAAGCTTTTTTAGCATCAGGAATACCGGGGCATTGACCGTTATTAGCCCACCAGATAGCGCGGGCTTCGTCTCTTGTATAATTTTCATAACCGATGGTTACACTTCCATCCGTAGTTCCATTTACATCAGGCCATGATTGGTTGCCGTTCCCAAACCAGTAACCCTGGCCCCAGGCGCAGCCCTCATCAATGATACATACCTGTTCGGTGAAACTGAATTTTGTGGGTGGGCGTGGAGAACTGATCATGCTTCCTTCGGACCAGACCGCGGTGGTACTGCCCGAGGGGCTCATGAAATTAGTTCTCACTGAAATGGAAAAGGCATTGCCCAGGTCGGCGATGGGAATTTTTAAAGACCAGCTGCCGGGACAGGGTGAGCTATAACTTTTTTGAACCGGGAACTGGTTATGCTGAGCCATGCCTCCATTGTTAACAGGAATACCGGCATCGGATCCTGCATAGAGGCTTATATCCTTTAAGGACCAGCTGCCATTACAGCTGATCGTTATATAATAGTCGGTCGCGTCGTTCCCGACACTGATCGTTCCATAGCTGGTGCTGTTATTGATGAAACTTTTTACCGTGCTGGTTCCGCAAAGCGCCGGTACCGACTCCACTTCGCTGCGATTGAATGACACGGCGCTGACGGGTTCAAATACCTCCAGCGTTATATTGGAAATGTTTTCAGAATTCTGTTCGGAATATTCCTTGCTGTTTTTACTGCATGCTACCCAGAAGCTGGTAACAGTTACCATGGCTATCACAGCCAGGCTGATACGGATTGAATTCATAATTGGGTTGTTTTCTTAATAGGGATTAGAATCGGGCACAAAATAGAGTGCGTCCGTAAATCTTGCAAGTGTTTTGCGAAAAAACCCCAAAAAAAATTCACCGTATAATTACGAATCCTTCGGAAATAGATTGGTAATCAACTATCGGATAATTTCGATTTCTTATTTGAGGAGGCGATTTTATTAATTCAGGGTTTAGCCTGAATGCTCTTAGTTTTCGTCTTTATCCGGTTTGTTTTTTTCCTCCGAATCTCGGGGAATCTCTTCCACCACGGATTGTTCAATCTCCCTGCCCGCAAATTCATTGCTGTAAATCTGGAAAAGTACAATGAGATAACTGATGAGAAGAGGTCCAAAGATAAGTCCAATGAACCCGAACAAACCTAAACCCACGATAACCCCGAGTATTGTTATTACCGGGTGAACATCGCCCAATTTTCGTAACAAGGTCATACGGGCCAGGTAGTCCACATTCCCTGTCACCGCCAGGCTATAGATCAAAAGACCGGTGGCATTCCAGTTACTTCCTGTGGCATAAGTATAAATAACCAGGGGTACCCAAACAACCATGGTACCAATCACCGGGAAGAACGCAAATACCCCCGTAATGAAGCCCCAGAGGGCAAACTCTTTAACGCCAAAAAACATATAGCCCACCATTGCGGTAAGACCCTGTATAATAGAAATAAGAGGTATTCCCAACGCATTGGCCTTAACCATTTTTTTGGTTTCAGAAGCCAGCATGTTGATGTTTTCCTGTTTGAGCGGGATAATCTGGTTCAGGAATTTTTCAATTTCCCGCCCATGGTAAAACATATAATACAGGATAAATAACATGATCGCGAGATTGGTGATCAGGTTGGCGGTGCTGTTCAGTATAGTGGGAATGAAAGAGGTCAGCTTTTCTAAAGAATTCGACAGGGATTGCTCGGTAAAAAATTTAAACCCCAGGTTTTTCTGTACCGTCATGATAGATTGCTTGGCATTTTCGATCATGGCGGTGGGATCATCCAGGAAAGCATTGATCTTGGGACTGATCAGCGTTATGCTTAAGAAAATCGGGATTCCCAGCAGGATGAGATAATAAATGATAAATAAACCGGCAGCCCGGCCTCTTTTCCACTTGCGATTAAATACCAGTTGGAAATACTGTCCCCGGCTTAATATATAAATGGTGAGGGCGCCCAGCAAACCGGGCAGAAAAATATAGAGTTCCTTAATTACAAGGTAAACGAGTAAAATCAGGATAAATAAAACAAGCAACTGCCTTATCCTGTCATTGAATTTGCCCATGGCACACTTTATCTGGTGATCGAATTGCCGGTTTGCCAGTCATCAACTTCCTGTTTGAAAGATAACTAATCCCCCGTCAATTCGCCATTTGTTTTCTCGGGTTTGGACATCCTGGCTCTTTTTCTCTTCCGGTTTCCGAACAAGGAAAATATTTTTCGGAAAATAGTATCCTCGTGGTCGTGTATGTAATGCGAAGAAAGATTTTTTACCATGGCCGGTACCAGGTTCCGGACCAGCCAGCCAGCGCGCCCAAGCAAGGTGTTTTTAAGCAAAAGATCGATGGCAGTATTGGCGGCAGTACCCAGCACAGGATTGACCCTGTCACGGGTAACCAATGAACCCAGGAAACTAATGGCCGCAAGGGCCGGTTTAAATTCCGATTTCAGGGATTGAACCCCCAGGCGCAGGGATTCTTTTTGCGTAACCAGTAATTGCTCCAGTCTTTCTCTTTCTTCAACCAGGTCTTCGTATGTGCGAATGGGCTTATTCATAAAACTTACGTATGAGATGATTGCGGAAATAAGGGAATACGATTTTCTTACGCATGGCGATCATGATGAGCATGCAAACCAGGAAAAATACGGCCACGAGCAGAAATCCCAGGGCACGGCTCTGTACCAGGTCGCCCAGCCACCAGGCCAGGGCAATACTTCCAAACAAGGTGACAAATAATCCAAATACGAGCAAGGCTATTACAACAATGCCGGCGGAAGCAATCTGGGTACTTTTCTGTGTAATTTTTACAATTGTCAGCTTATAAAATGTTTCCGCATAATCGGTAACAAGGTCTGCGATATCCCGGGTTTTGTCTTTGATCTCATCCAGTTGCATAAAAACATTATTAATAGTGGAAGATAATCAATCGCGTAATCTGGGCCGGTTAATACCGGAAAGACGAACCATTGCAGGCTAATTGGTCTTCATGCAATACTCCGTCTTCCCGGTATTCAATTATTTTGGCCCGAACGATCAACTGAAATTCTCAGTTACGCCCGTTGCTTTTTCTTTATAGGTCCTGCCTTTTTCTTTCAGTTCATCCAGGTGCTCTTTTCCCTGAGCAAAAAGATGGCTGACACTATCTGCCCAATCCCCCGCGGTCTTTCTAATTTTCTTACGCATGTCAGATCCTTTTTCAGGAGCCAGCAACAGCCCGATCACTAC
>DASUMO010000593.1:0-5351 GCA_036277695.1 Chitinophagaceae bacterium | reverse complement strand
AAAAAGTTATCCGCAGAAGGATCACTGAATGCCCTCGGAAAAGCAGCCGGTGCGGTGACCTGCAGGTTGGCCAGGTAATTATTGAATTTATTTCTTTCCTCATCATCTCGTAACCCGTCAAAACCTACGTCCTGGTATACGCGGTCATCCACATTATTACTGAAGGCATTGGTGACCTGCAAAGGATTGGAAGGCACTTTCCCCCAGGTAGTGCTGGAATCCACGGGCGAGGGAATGGTGGGGGTTGGCAAACCGTTTTCATAAAAACGTTTCCCGTCACGCAACACATCTTCCGAAATATTACCCAGGTTAAAATATAATTGTCCCCCGTTGGGGTTCCCATTGTTCTTAATAAAAGGATCCTGCAACCAGAATTCGATATACTCGATATTGCCAGTTTCAAAATCGATCTGGTCGATATTTCGCATCAATCCGCCCCAGGCCTCCACGGGATTACTTAAGCGACCCTGCGCATCAATACGGGTGGCTCGCGTTTCAAAATTATAGGGGCCTTTATCGCGTGGATAATAAGCCAGGTCAAACGTGGTGAGCAGGCCCTGGCCAAAATCCAGGCTTCGCTTGGGGAAGATCTCCTGCTGTAAAACCTGTCTTGTTTCGGGCCTCGACAATTCAGCCACATCATCCCGCAAAGGATTATTCTGGTTTCTTCTTTCCTGTAAAACGGGTTCAATATTATACCATGCAATTTTTGCCCGGTTAAAACCACTGGACGAATCATTGAGCAATGCCGATTCGGGGAACATGCCATTACCCTGTGGAATCGAGGCCAGGGTCCAATTGATCAGCGGGAAACGCAGATCAATGGAAGCCCGCGTGCCTTCAAAATCGTCTACATAAATAACACCTTCATTGCCTTTCCCGATTTGCTTGGCATGCCCCGGTTGTAATAAGGCCGCTTCTGCATAGGCGGTGATCGATGAATTGGCCCTGGTAGAATAAAAAGGAAGTTTATCGAGCCATTTGGTAAGACGGGGCAGATCATTTCGGTAATCAATATCCAGTCCATACATGGTATTTCTTACCGGGTCCTCACCATAGGATTGCTTGATAAAGAAAGGCCGCTCACCCAGGCGGGCAATCGTTCCTCCTACCGTCAATTTGTTACTGGCGATATAGTCCAGACGCAGACCCATAAAGTTTTTTTGCTGCAACCCGAATGCCGCCTGGTTTTCAAACTGTATATTAACTGGTATACCCGAGGCGATCACTGCCTGGTTAATGACCCGCAGCGTTCCGAGATCATAATTAATTTCATAATCAATATTCTCCTGCAGGGTTTGCCCGGCAGCAGTTACGGTAACAGACCCTCTTGGAATATTAAAACCAAGTTGATAGTCTCCTGTCGCGCCGCTGCTTTTTGAACGGCCGTTGATCTCGAAACGGTTCAGGTTGGCATAAGTTTGAGCTATAGCCTTGATCGTATCATACAAAGGATAGAACAAATATTTATCCCTCAATGCCTGCGTGGCATACACATATTCCAGATCACGGCCAAAGGGTTCCAACACCGGGAAGATGATCCGGCTTTGTGAAGAAATGATCGTAAACCCTTCCAGGAAATCAAATTTCCCATCCGGCTGGGGGTCATTCTGGTTATTCAAACGATCCAGGTTCAATAAAGAGATCAGCGGTTGTCCCTGGTAAGTAGTGATCACATCATCGGGAGGCAAATATCTTTTTTCACCCAGGCTCGGTTCTTCATATAAAACATCGAGTGTGAAATCCTGTCTTTCCAGCTGACCAAACCCTACCGAATAAACGTTTTTCATCATCAGGTCCCAGATTGGCAGGTTGGTTCTTTGCGAAGTGGCTTTTAATAATTTCAGGAATAATACCCGTTGGGAAGTACCGCTTGTATCGGGAGGTACATCCTGCGAAAATTCACCCACCTGGAATACCCGGCCATTATATGTAAACTGGTAGGCAATACCCAGCACTTCATCTGGCTGCAGTGGTTGAGTCAGTGATATAAACCCGATTTGGGGATTGAAATAATAATCAGTCGGCTGCAGCTTACGGGCAAATGTTTTTTCAAAATCCTGTACGGGCGACATCCCCAGGCCGGTCAATACGCTTTGCACCCTTGATGAATTCCGGGCATCAGGATTACTGAGCAGGGTAGCATAAAGATCATTGGCATTATTGCGGGGCAGGGAATCTCCGGAACCTGTCCACAATGGACTAAAAGGATCCCTTTCGCCCAGGTCCATAAAAGCGACAATATCGCGGGTATCAGTAGTGGAACCGTTTCGGTTGGTTACCCATACTTCCACTTTCAGGATCTGGACAGCCGAATTCACAATCGGCAACTGCCGCATGGCCCTGTTATAGCGGTTGCGGAAATATTGAGCCATCAGGAAGTGCCGGTTCTCGTCATATTCATCAGCTTTAACCGAAAACAATTGCGAAGCAGTGCCGCCCTGCAATCCCAGGGATTGGCGCTGAGAACGCTGGTTGGCCAGTACACCCGTTATAAAAAGTTTTCCAAACTGGAGCTGGCTTTTAATGCCAAACAATGCCTGAAGTCCCGGAATAAGGGTGCTCTTGGTCGTGAAATTCACTGTCCCGGCCTGGAATTGTTTTAATATCTCATCGTCCTTACCCTGGTAATCCAGCTTGAGCTGGTTTTCAAAATCGAAATTGGCCAGGGTGTTATAATTGATCGGCAATTTCAGTTTATCGCCAATATTGGCATCCACCTGCAATTGCGAATTCATGTTGAAATCAAAGCCGCCATTCTTCCTTGCTCTTTCCGGTAAAGTGGGATTTTTTATATTCTGACCCTGGTAACCGGCCAGGATATCCACATAACCCGAAGGCCGGATATCGATCTTACCTGTTCCCACGATTCGATTGAACCAATCCGGCGAAACCTTGAATTTGGGACGGGTCATCCGCCTGTTCATATTGGCCAACAGGCTCGCTCTTTTCTGGAAATAATCCTGCTCATCCTTTTGTCCCTGCAGGCGCAGGAATTCTTCCATCGAAAAAGATACCGGGGAACGGTAGTATTGGCTGCCTATTTTTTCAATAATATAATACTGTTTGGTAACCGGGTCATACTCGATATTCCTTTTCAGGTAAGCGGTATCGCGAAAATCAAAACTGTTCCTGTTGGGATACGTGTAAGGGTCACCGTAACGATCGCGTAAGGGAAAGCGGGGATTGGGAGTATCGGGACCGGGTTGCTGTTGGTTAGCCTGGAAATAATGCGCATTTGCCCCTGGTATAAAGGCAAACAACATGGCTATGCATACCAATGTACGGAAGATATGGGCAGTTCTAAGGTTCAATGTCTCTCAACAATTAGTTTCCGGAATTAGTGGATTTTTAGAGGGTACGAAGTGCTTTTTTGACCAGTTCCTCAATGGATGGATGAGGCTCTGATTGCAACACCTTTTGAACCGCCTGTTCGGCAGCCTGCCTGTTGATGCCCAAAGCCGTCAGAGCATTTAACGCATCTTGCTGCAAACTATTGTTTTTCATGGGTGAAATATTTAAATCCCCGGGTTGTTTGGCCATCTTATCCCTTAGCTCCAATACCATCCGCTCGGCCGTTTTTTTCCCGATACCTTTTATGCCTTCCAGGGTTCGGGTATCGCCCTTTACAATGGCGCGGGCCAGCTCCTCGGGTTTCATATAGGAGAGCATCACCCGGGCGGTTGATGCTCCAATTCCCGAAACGCCAATGAGTTGCATAAAAATTTCTTTCTCGGATAGATCGAAGAAACCAAAGAGGATATGAGCATCCTCGCGGATCAGCAGGCTGGTATAAAGAATGCCTTTGTCAAGAGCCTGTATCCTGGAATAAGTATTCAGGCTGATCTGGACTTCGTAGCCTACTCCGTTTACTTCAACATGAACAAGGGCCGGGCTTTTATACACAAAATCACCTTTCAGGTATGCGATCATGGCTGCGAAAATAAGGGAAAAGGGAGGAGAAACGAGCTGCGAGCTGCGAGCTATCAGCCCTGCCTGCCGGCAGGCAGGTTCGAGCTTTCACCCCGCCGTCTGTTTAACTCCCCTAGGTAAGCAGGATTGTACCTTGTACCTTGTTCCTTGTATCTAATATCATATACTTTAAGATCCGGCCTAATCCCCTTGCCCCTTCATCGGAAAGGGTGCTATCTACAACTAAACTGGCATTTCCTTTTTCCAGCTACCTTTGAGCACTTTTATTGAAAATCCAATCATACGATGAGTAAAAAAATAACTGCTGCAATTACTGCAGTTGGGGGCTTTGTTCCGGAAGATAAGCTTACCAATTTTGACCTGGAGAAAATGGTAGACACGAACGATGAATGGATCCGAACCCGTACTGGTATTACAGAAAGAAGAATTTTAAAGGGCGAGGGAAAGGCTACTTCCGATATGGTGGTGCCGGCCGTTCATGAACTTTGCCGTAAACGGGGCATCAGCCCTGAAGAGATTGATTGCCTGATCGTGGGAACTGTTACCCCGGATATGACATTTCCCGCAACCGCCAACATAGCCTGTGATAAACTGGGGGCAAAAAATGCCTGGAGTTTCGATGTTTCCGCAGCCTGTTCCGGTTTTTTATATACTCTTACACTGGGAGCTACACTAATTGAAAGCGGCCGCTACAAAAAAGTAGTGGTTTGTGGGGCAGATAAGATGAGTGCCATTGTAGATTATGCCGACCGGGCTACCTGTATCATATTCGGGGATGGAGCCGGAGCCGTTTTGCTGGAACCCAATCAAGATGGCTTGGGTGTGCTGGACAGTATTTTGAGAAGCGATGGCAGTGGTTGCCATTTTTTACATATGAAAGCCGGGGGTTCGCTAAAACCTGCCTCCATCGAAACCGTAACGGCACGCGAACATTATGCTTACCAGGAGGGCCAGGCCGTCTTCAAATTTGCAGTAAAAGGTATGGCCGACGTGAGCGCTGAATTGATGGAAAAAAATAATTTGACCGGGGATGATATAGCCTGGCTGGTACCACACCAGGCCAATTTGCGGATCATAGACGCCACCGCTAACCGGATGGGATTGCCAAAGGAAAAAGTGATGATTAATATTGGTAAATATGGCAATACAACGGCTGCTACCATCCCGCTCTGTTTATGGGAATGGGAAAGCCGGTTGAAAAAAGGTGATAACCTGGTGCTCTCGGCTTTCGGGGGCGGATTTACCTGGGGTGCTACACTGGTTAAATGGGCTTATTAGCCTGGATCAACAGTTAGTCTGGTAACTTGGGGCTAATAAAAGATCTCCCAGAGCTGGTACCCCTTGCTCGCAAAAAGCTTATCTCCACTACTCAAATATGATTGACCCTGGTCGTGGGAATCTGACCCAGTTTGCAGGAA
>DASUMO010000592.1:0-4772 GCA_036277695.1 Chitinophagaceae bacterium | reverse complement strand
TGAAGGATGCAGGCACCAGAAATTCATGGATACCGTGGTATCCAGGGCCAGTTCGCGCGGTTCCCTCCCGTCTTCGCAAATAATAACCCCGTCTTTTTTTGAAATATTGATTCTTTCGGTAATACCGGCCAGGTGAGCATGGTTATCCAATGTACAAACCCCGCGGTTAACCGTACCATAATCAGACAAAGTGTTTATCAGGTCGTATCCTATAATGGCGTAATGACGCGGTGAACAATCATGTTTCAAAAATGAAGCGGCCATATCGAATGCATTGTGGCCGTAAAAATCATCTGCATTGATCACAGCAAAGGGTTCTTTCACGACATCATTGGCACACAATACTGCATGTGCCGTACCCCAGGGCTTACTCCGCTCTGCAGGAATAGCAAAACCTTCCGTGAAATAATTCAACTCCTGGAAAACATACTCCGTTTTGATCTTATCGCGGAGTTTGGGCTCAAAGATGGCTTTAAAATTTTCAGCAAATTCTTTCCGGACAATAAAGACTACTTTCCCAAATCCCGAACGGATGGCATCAAAAATGGAATATTCCATGATCGTTTCCCCACCAGGGCCAAATCCTTCTATTTGCTTCATGCTGCCATAACGGGAAGCCATGCCCGCCGCCAATATCACTAATGTGGGTTTCATTATTCACCTGATTAAGGAACGAAATTAAAGTAATTTCACCAGCGATAAGTAAAATACAAGTGCATTCATTTTCCACATCGCATATCACGATCGATCCCGTACAACTTTCCATTTTACAGGGCAAAAAAATAACATTAGAGGTATTGCGGCTCGATAAGATCCACCCGCTTGTGTCGGGAAATAAATGGTTCAAGCTAAAATATTACCTGGAGCAAGCCCGGCAGAATAATAATACGATTGTCACGTTCGGAGGTGCCTGGTCCAACCACATAGTAGCCACGGCCGCGGCATGCCGGCACTATGGATTAATGTGTATTGGAATTATTCGCGGGGAAGAGTCTCCCACTCCCACCCCCGCCTTAATCCAGGCAAAAGAATTGGGCATGCAATTCATATTCAGCAGCCGGGCTGATTACGCACATAAAAAAATCCCCGAAGAATTCAAACAGAAAACATACTGTATTATTCCCGAAGGAGGTTATGGCATTTTAGGCGTCCAGGGTGCGGCCACGATTGCAGAACATTATACTGCTGCTGGTTTTTCACATATTTGTTGTGCCGTAGGTACCGGCACTATGATGGCTGGACTGATCCTGGCAGCTACTAACAGGCAAACCATACTTGGAATTAGCGTGCTGAAAAATCATTTTGATTTGATGGATTCCATTCGCCACTTGACTCCCGGTTTGCAAATTCAATCGAGCATTAACCATGATTATCATTTTGGCGGTTATGCCCGGATGAATCCGGAGTTGATCGCGTTCATGAATGAATTTTTCAGGCTAACGGGAATCCCTTCGGATTTTGTTTATACCGGGAAACTGTTTTATGCGGTGAACGATCTCTTAAAAAAAGATTATTTTCCTGACGGCAGCAAGATCCTTTTGGTGCATAGCGGGGGTTTACAGGGAAATGCGTCACTGCCAGGGGGAACGTTAATCTTTTAATTAATTTATGATCCTGCCCTATCTTTGTCCGTAGGGTAAAAGAATCCAATCCTTTTTTCGTTATACCAATGATTATGAAAAAACTGGTCCTGTCCCTCTTATTGCTGCTAATTACAATCCATACAATCCTGTATGCACAGGATACGCTTCCCAGGTTTTCCGTCAGGAATGTCGGGAATAATAAGATCATTCTCGGCTGGACCAATACTTTTCAAACCATAAAGCAGATAAGCATCCAGCGATCATTTGACAGTTTGCAAGGTTACCGCACCATCCTCACCGTAGCCGATCCAAGGGCCACATTAAACGGTTATGTGGATGCCAAGGCCACAAATGATCATATGTTCTATCGTCTATACATTATGCTGGATAAGGGTGTTTACCTGTTCAGCGATGCTAAAAGACCTGTGTTGGATACCATGCGACGAACGGCTTATAACGACAGGCTGGACCAGGTGAATGGCAATGATTCAGTGGCCCTCCCTAATTTCGGCATTAACAATAAACCAAGGCCCGAAGTGTTTGTACCCTCCCTGCATGTTTTCACTTCCAAGGATGGATATGTGGCAATCAACCTGCCGGATGATGAAAGCAGGAAATACAATATCAAATTTTTTTCGGAAGACGATGATTTCTTATTTGAACTAAAAGACGTAAAACCCAGGACCTTCAAACTGGACAAAACCAATTTTCACCATGCCGGATGGTTCAAATTTGAATTATACGAGGATGGAAAACTGAAGGAGAAGCATAAATTTTATCTACGGAAAGAATTTTGACGGCAAATGCAAAAAATTGCAGGAATGTTGAAGTGATCCGATTGGGCATTTCTATTCCGCTCCCATGCCGTTTGTGAGTTCTACATTAAACACTTTTTCAAAATTATTTTTTACTCTTTGCTTGGCTTCTTCGAAATCGACAGGGGCGCCCAATTCCTTTTGGAGTGATGTGACCTGTTTATTGCTGATCCCGCAGGGAATGATAAAGTTGAAGTAATGCAGATCAGTATTGACATTCAAAGCAAATCCATGCATGGTGATCCAGCGGCTGCTCCGGACGCCTATGGCACAGATCTTCCTTTCACGTCCTTTGCTATGCGGGTCCAGCCAGACACCCGTTTCACCCGCCGAACGATCGCCTTTTAGTCCATAGTCGGCCAGGGTTAGAATGATGACCTCTTCGATATTACGGAGGTATCTTCCGATATCAGTATAAAATTTTTCCAGATCCAGGATGGGGTAACCCACAATTTGGCCGGGACCGTGAAACGTGATATCACCGCCCCTGTTGGTGCGGAAGAATTCGATGCCTTTTGAGCTGCGCATTTCCTCGTTGATCAATACATGGTCCATGTTCCCGCTCTTACCAAGTGTATATACAGGAGGATGCTCGACAAAAAGAAGGGAGTGGTGAGTCGTCAATGAAGAACTGTTTGCTCCAGGAGAATTATCTTTTGCTGGGGTACCAGCAGGTAAAACATAGTCCATATCCCGGATGGCAGATTTGATCCGTACATTTTCCTGCAGGATAAGTTCCTGGTAGTCCCAGGCAGACTGGTAGTCCATTTGACCCAGGTCTTCAAACCGGACTGTTTGCTTATTCATGAAGCAGCAAATTTACCGACAAAACCCCAACCATTACCTTTGCAGGCTATGACCAGTGAATTAGGCCCGCAAAATCCTGAAATCCAGGACAACAGTGATGAACTTTATGAGCGGTTCACGTTTAAGACCGACAAGGGCCAGGAACCCCTGCGCATCGATAAGTTTCTAGCGAACCGTATTGAAAAGGCTACCCGTAATAAACTCCAGCAAGCCATCAATGCAGGATTGGTCTTGGTAAATGGCAAAGAGATCCGTCCGAACTATAAAGTCAAGGCCCTGGACGAGATTGTCGTTTATTCGGATATGCACCCGGACGAAACGGATATTGTCCCGGAGCAGATTCCTTTGAACATCGTTTACGAAGACGACGATATAATGCTGATCAACAAACCGGCGGGCATGGTGGTGCACCCGGGGAGCGGGAATTATTCGGGCACTTTGCTAAATGGAATTGCCTGGTACCTGCAACGAAAAGATCCTTCCCTTTCCGAGGCAGTATTGCCAAGGTTTGGATTAGTGCATCGCATCGATAAAAATACCAGCGGCCTGCTGGTGTTGGCTAAAACCGATGTCGCCATGCGGCAGTTGGCGCGTCAATTCTTTGATCATACGGTAAAACGCCAGTATGTGGCACTGGTTTGGGGAGATATCCAGCAGGACAAAGGCACCATTATCGCTCATGTGGGAAGACATCAAAAATTCCGCAAATTATTCGAAGCCTACCCGGAAGGTGAACATGGAAAAGAAGCCATCACACATTACCGGGTTCTGGAACGATTCGGGTATGTAACCCTGGTGGAATGCGTGCTGGAAACAGGCCGAACACACCAGATCCGGGTGCATATGAAACATATAGGCCACCCTTTGTTCAACGATGAATTTTATGGTGGTGATAAAATTGTAAAGGGAACAGTTTACACCCGCTATAAACAATTTGTCGATAATTGTTTTTCCATCTGTCCACGGCAGGCCCTGCATGCCAAAACCCTGGGTTTTCTTCATCCTGTAACCGGCCATGAAATGTTTTTTGATACTGATCTTCCGGATGAAATGCAACAAGTGATTGAAAAATGGAGAAAGTATGTAGCAGGAAAGACAAAAGATGATAAATAATCTAACGCGAATTTCGAAGCACGAAACTCGAAGTTCGAAGACCTAGGCTGGCAGCTCCAAGCTATTTCTCAAAATCAAAAAGCGTAGCCGTAAACAATCCCCGTTCTCTTTTTTTAAAAATCATGTCCCAGTTACCGCTATAACGCAGGGTTTTTGGTAAGAGGAATCCCCCGAAGCGGGTCATTTCCACTTCCATATGAACATCGAAATCATAAACCCCCGCATTATAGCTCATATCATAATTGCGGGCCAGGACTTCCATGGTCTTTGCATGAAACCAGGTAATCATATTATCGATCACAATCTTGTCTTTTTTACCACCCAGTTCTTCTTTGGCTTTGATGGAAAATATATAACAAGGCTCTCCCTGGTAAAGACCCTGGTCAATTGCAAAATCATAATAAAGCGCCCTCTCGGGGTCAAAAATATTGATCTTATCGCCGAGGAAAGGGAT
>DASUMO010000591.1:0-2912 GCA_036277695.1 Chitinophagaceae bacterium | reverse complement strand
GTAATTTTTTTATCGGCAACAAAATTCAATAACTCATTGGGGGAACAAAAAGAAACCCCGATACCCACATTGCGGATCATGCACAGATCATTATCGCTGTCACCCACGGCGATCGCATTATTGATATCAATTTTATATTGCTTTAAAATATGCTGCATGGCATTGGTCTTGCACATGCTGTGTTTGCAGAGCGAATCCTGGTGATTAAAGAAGAAAGAGGGCAGTTTGACTTCACCGGTGGCAATGCTTTTTGAAAATTCCAGTTCATTGCCCAGTGAAAAATCAGCGCCGATCCGGGTTTTTGTATGATTTACCACCACATCATAACTATCGCTGATGATACCCACCACATATCCCCGCTTTTTCAGTTCTGCGATCACTTCAATAGCATCATCTACCAGCGGGATACTGTCTGCCACCGCTATGATCTGGGAAATAGTAAGACCTTTCATCAGCCTGGCGATATTCTTGGTGATGATCACCGGGTCATTCTCCAGGCTTCGGATCCGCAATAAGGCTTCATCGAAACCATAGAAACGGGCGCAGTTATCAATAAATCGGCCCTGCAACAGGGTATTATCCTGGTCAAATATCACCAGTTTCTCCAGGCCCTGCAGGCTTTCCTTGATCGCAAACTCCATCTGGTCCCGGATCTCTGAAAAAGATTGCAGCTCTTCCAGGGTAGCATTGGGTTTGTTTTGCTGAAACGCTTTGGCGATAATAGCCTGTGAAACTTCCTTGCTCATTTTACCCAGGGCCTGCCAGGGCCTGCTTTTATTGTCGAGATAGCCAATATTCACTTCCTTGATCCGGGCTTTCAGCAAATGCATATCTATCAGGATCCCGATATCCACACCATAGTCGTCCCTGAATTCCAGTTGTTGCAGCAGGGAACGTTTTCCCGCTATCATGCCGCTCAGGGGTTGGTTAAAATGACCCAGGTCGGGAAAGAGTATATTCAACAGCGGTTTGGCAACCAGTTCGGTTACTCTCCCGGCATTCCGCTGGAAACAGGCTTTGACAAAATCCGCTTCATTATTCATTAAAGGCTCGGAAAGCAATTCGATTGTGGCAGGAGGATAAGGATTAATGTCCCCATCCAGGAATAGCACAAATTCATTGGAAGCAAACATCAAGCCCTCTTTCATGGATGCGCCCTTACCCAATTTTGTGCTGGTGATGACTTTTGCCCCGGCTGCTTTTGCTCTTTTAACTGTGTCATCGAGCGACTTATCATCCACAACCAGGATTTCGGATACATGGGGTGATTTTTTCGCAAAATTCACCACGCTCTCTATTGTATCACTTTCATTCAATGCCGGGATGATGACGGTTACCATGGTGACAAGTTTCAGAGCCGGAAAGTAATTAGAATTTTTCCTTAAGTATTATTCCTGCGATTAATTCATTCTAATACTGAAATATTGTCTGAAAATCTACGAAAATCAAAGCATATTGGCAGCAATTTTATTCCTTGTTTAAACTTCCCTTTTTTTTCATCGTCAGAATCCTGAATTTTTCGATGGCCATTTAAAAAATCTAAGCAAGGCAAATAGATGTTGAAAACCTTTATTTGGCAAGCCTTTTGCGAATGGCCCCCTAAATCAAACTGTACTATCATGAAAATGAAATTCTTTATTCCGGCCATTCTTGCCGCACTGATCACAACAACTACAACGGCCCAAAAATCCTTTGCCATCCTGAAAGGAGGAGTCAACCTGTCAAACGTATCAATCCAGGACAACGGGGATATCGATGAGGCGAAATCACTGACCAGTTTCCAGGCAGGCATTGTTGGAGATTTATATCTTGCTCCATTTCTTTCCTTTCAACCCGGTATCGTATTTACCGGGAAGGGCACGAAAACGGAAGTGGGAGAAACCACCGATGCTTCTTATTACCGGGCAACAACCAACCCTTATTATATCGAGGTTCCGGCCAACCTGGTATTTAAAACGCCAACAGGTCCTGTAAAATTCTTCGCTGGTGCGGGTCCTTACCTGGCAATCGGTATTGCAGGTAAAAATAAAGTGGATGGAAAAATTTTCGGAACCTCATTCAGCAGTGAAGAAAAAATTAAGTGGTCCAATGATGACCCGGGCACCCTGGATTATGAAGAAGGGGCCGGATTCGGGATCATGAAACGATTTGACTATGGTTTGAATGGCCTGGCTGGCGTAGAATTCAGCAAAACCGTGTTGGCGGTGAATTATGGTTATGGCCTGGCCAAACTGCAAAGTGGCAGTAATAGTTCATCCGATGATAAAAATAAACACCGGGTATGGAGTTTTACGGTGGGATTTAAATTATAAGTTCCGGTTAAATGATTCTTGCAACAGCGTTCTTTTTCAAGAACGCTGTTTTTATTTTATCTTGCTCCATTGCCGGGTGAAAAAGTAAAAATTACATGACACGTTATTTATTCTGGACAGGACTTGGCGCTGCTTTGTTATTGGTCATTACCTGCTTTATTCCCTGGGTCACTATTGACGCAAAGAATATTGTTATCAGTGGTGTAGATGCCAGTGGCACCAATTTTGGCAAACCGGGTTATTTTAATCTGCTCATGACGATCTTCTTTGTTTTCTTTTCCCTCATTCCACGTGTATGGGCAAAAAGAGCCAATCTCCTGGTTGTGGCCCTGAACCTGGCCTGGGCCATCCGTAATTATTTTCTTTTATCAGCCTGTCGCGGGGGAGAATGCCCCGAAAAAGAAACCGGTCTTTACCTGCTCCTGCTGGCTTGCGGGTTGATGCTGGCTTCCGCTTTATTTCCCCCGATAAGCCTGCAGGAAAAAAAATCCTGATCAGCACGCATTTGTATTTTACATCATATTTGAGTTTTCGCGGGTGAAATTTCAGAAGATTTCAGGTTCTAATCTCCATTTGTTGGGCATAATTTCACATCTGGTT
>DASUMO010000590.1:0-10856 GCA_036277695.1 Chitinophagaceae bacterium | reverse complement strand
CAACCGGTAATCCTGTTTGTCCAACCATCAAAGTTGCGACCAATAGCAGGCTGGCCAAAAAAATGGGTGATATTATTGATATAGACTGCGGCCCCATTGTAGAAGGCGAGAAGACAATACAGCAAATGGGCGAAGAGATACTGGAGTATTGCATTAAAGCTGCCAGTGGTGAAGTAATTCCCAAGGCTGTATTGCTGAACCAGGATGATTTTATTCCCTGGAAAAGGGGAGTGTCTTTGTGAGTCGTGAGTGGTGAATAGTGAATGGTGAATAGTGAATAGAGCTCGAAGCTCGCAGCTAGCAGCTCGAAACTCATTTTCAAATGAAGCTCATTTTCAAATATTGACTTTTTATTTTTAAAAGGATTGTATGAAGCCGTTTCTGGATGAGAATTTCCTGCTGAAAACAAAAACAGCACAGCGTCTTTACCATGATTATGCTAAAGGCATGCCCATCATCGATTATCATTGTCACCTGCCGCCGCAGCAGATTGCCGACGATACCCAATTCGAAACCATAAGCCAGGTCTGGCTCTACGGGGATCATTATAAGTGGAGGGCCATGCGTACCAATGGTGTGCATGAAAGCTTTTGTACCGGCAATAAAAGCGATTGGGAAAAATTCCTGAAATGGGCCGAGACGGTTCCCTATACCCTTCGCAATCCGCTTTATCATTGGACCCACCTGGAACTCCAGCGCTATTTTGATATTTCAACCATCCTGAATGGCGATACGGCTAAGAAGATCTATGATGAGTGCAATGCTAAATTGCAGACACCGGGGTACTCGGTCAGGAATTTGTTACGGAAAATGAATGTAAAGCTGGTCTGTACAACCGATGATCCCGTGGATTCCCTGGAGCATCACCGGAAATTAAAAGAAGAAGGTTTCGAAATCCCGATCCTCCCTGCCTTTCGTCCCGACAATGCGATGAATGTGAGCAGTGCGGCTACATTTAATACTTATATAAAAAAGTTAGAAGCCGTTACCAATATCGTTATCTCATCCTTTGATGATTTTCTCTATGCCCTGCAGAACCGTCATGATTATTTTTCGTCCATGGGTTGCGCTGTATCCGATCATGGCCTCGAAGAAATTTATGCGGATGATTTTACAGGTTCCGAGATCGATGCCATTTTCGCAAAGATCCATGGAGGCAAGGAACTGAATAACCTGGAGCAAAAGAAATTCAGGTCGGCCATGCTCCTGCATTTTGCTGAATGGGATTGGGAAAAAGGCTGGGTGCAACAATTCCACCTGGGCGCCTTGCGGAATAATAATTCCCGCATGATGCAGACCCTGGGTCCGGATACCGGCTGGGATTCGATCGGCGATTTTTCACAGGGCAAACCCCTGGCCCGCTTCCTGGATAAGCTCGACAGCAATAACCGGCTGGCTAAAACAATTTTGTATAACCTCAATCCTTCCGATAACGAATTAATGGCAACCATGATCGGGAATTTCAACGATGGTTCCGCTGCCGGCAAAGTACAATGGGGCTCGGCCTGGTGGTTTTTGGATCAGAAAGATGGCATGGTCCGGCAAATGAACTCGCTTTCCAATATGGGACTGCTCAGCCGCTTTATTGGTATGCTGACAGATTCCAGGAGTTTTCTTTCATTTCCCCGGCATGAATATTTCCGCCGCCTGCTCTGCGACCTGTTCGGGGATGATATGGAGAACGGGGAATTACCCAATGATATCGAATGGGTGGGTAAGGTGATCAAAGATATTTGCTATAACAACGCGAAGAATTATTTCAACTGGCAACAATTGGATCAAACGGTGCAGTCAAAAGAGAAAATAATCATAACTTGATGGCTTATACATTGCCAGATCATGGTTTTCTGTTTTGGAGAATTATTGTTACGTCTTTCGCCATCCCTGGGCCGGAAATGGATCCGGGATAATAACATGCCGGTTTTTGTGGGCGGCGCCGAACTGAACGTTGCCACGGCCCTGACGAAATGGGGTATTCCCACTAAATACTGTACCGCTTTACCCGATAATTATTTGTCGGCTGAGATCATTGAAGAAATTAGAGATAAAGGGATTGATCCCGGTCCCGTTCATTTGTCGGGAAAAAGAGTAGGTCTTTATTACCTGCCCCAGGGGGCTGATATGAAAAATGCAGGGGTGATCTATGACCGGTCCCATTCTGCATTTGCCGAACTGGCGCCGGGTTTAATAAACTGGGAGGAAGTATTGAAAGGTTGCAGCTGGTTTCATTTCAGTGCTATTAGTCCCGCCCTGAATAATACCGTGGCGGCAGTTTGCAGGGAAGCCTTATACTTTGCTTCGCAGAAAAACCTGAACATTTCAATAGATCTGAATTACCGTTCGAAGCTCTGGCAATACGGGAAAAAACCCACGCAGGTAATGCCGGAGCTGGTCAATTACTGTAATGTGATAATGGGAAATATCTGGGCTGCCAATAGTTTATTGGGCATGCCGGTGGATGATAAGATACATCACAACCCGGAAAAACGCCGTTACCTGGATCATGCCACCCAAACCGCAGACGAGTTGCGCAGGCAGTTCCCGGTCTGTAAAGCAGTGGCCAATACCTTCCGCTTCGATAAGGGAGATGGGATCCATTATTACGCGGCACTGAATAATGAAGAGGGGCAGTTTGTTTCACCTGAGTTCAATACCAGGCATGTGGTGGACAAAGTGGGGAGCGGGGATTGCTTTATGGGCGGATTGATTTACGGATCTTACAAGAACCATACCCCGCAGGATGTGATTGATTTTGCCGCAGCGGCTGCTTATGGAAAATTGCAGGAAAAAGGGGATACGACCAATCAAACCGTGCAGGCGGTGAAGAAAATATTAGCGAACTGATGGAGCGAAACGAGAATATTATTTACCAGGTCAAGCAACAGGGAATACTTCCTTTGTTTTACCACGAAGACCGGGCGGTTTGCCTGGATGTGACCAGGGCCCTGTATGATGCAGGCATCAGGGTCATAGAATTTACGAACCGTGGACCGGGGGCCCTGGATAATTTCAAAGCCCTGGTGCAGGCAAAAAAAGATTCGATGAAGGAGCTCTTGCTCGCGGTAGGGACGATCCGTACTGCCGACCAGGCCAATAAATTCATAGAAGCCGGGGCCGATTTCCTCATCAGCCCCGTATTTGACCCGGATGTGGCAGATGAATCCTATCTCGCAAAAATGCTTTGGATACCGGGTTGCATGACGCCGACTGAAATCCATGTAGCACAAAATGCAGGTTGTAAACTGGTAAAATTATTCCCGGGTAATGTGCTGGGACCTTCTTTTGTGAGCGGAATCAGAGAATTGTTCCCGGGAATGGATTTTATGCCGACCGGGGGCGTGGAAGTAAGCAAAGAAAATATAGGTGAGTGGTTTAAGGCCGGGGTCTGCGCCGTAGGCCTGGGCAGTAAACTGATCAGTAAAAAAATTTTGGAGGATAAAGATTATACCGGCATTACCAGGTTAACAAAAGAGGCATTGGCCATTGTCCGCGACATCAAAAACTAAATCAACGATCATGCAAGAAGCCATTGGAAAATACAGGTGGACGATCTGTGCCTTGTTGTTTTTTGCCACCACGGTGAACTATCTTGACAGGCAGGTATTAAGCCTTCTTCAAACAGACCTGGCGGAGCGGTTCAACTGGACTAATAGTGATTATGCCAATATAACCGCGGTATTTCAATTTGGTTATGCTATCAGTATGTTGTTCGCCGGCAGGGTGATCGATAAACTGGGAACAAAAAAAGGCTATGCCTGGGCCATCATTATCTGGAGCCTCGGCGCCATTTTACATGCGCTGGCTATTCCCATAGGCCAGGCCTTTACTACCTTATTCGGTTTCCTGGGTTTTGCCGCCTTAAGTGTTTCTGTTGTCGGATTCATGGTGAGCCGGGCAGTGCTGGCCTTTGGTGAAGCAGGCAATTTCCCCGCAGCGATCAAAGCCACAGCTGAATATTTTCCCAAGAAAGAACGATCATTTGCAACCGGCATTTTTAATTCAGGTGCTAATGTCGGAGCCATCTTAGCGCCCTTAACCGTTCCCTGGATCGGGGCAAATTGGGGTTGGGAATCGGCTTTTATATTAATTGGCGCTACCGGTTTCTTATGGCTTTTTTTCTGGCTGGTATTTTATGAAAAACCTGCTGAACAAAAAAGACTCACGCCAGAGGAGCTTGCTTATATTAATAGTGATAAAGATGAGAACAATCAAACAGGGACCCAGGCCAACAATGAAAAGGTTTCCTGGACTAAATTGTTGCAGTACAGGCAAACCTGGGCCTTCGCATTTGGTAAATTCATGACCGATGGCATCTGGTGGTTTTTTCTTTTTTGGTTACCTGCCTACCTGAAGGCCCAGTATGGAATGGAAAAAACGGATGTTGCATTTCCCCTAACTGTTCTCTACAGTATGACGATGATTGGAAGTATTGGCGGTGGCTGGTTTCCGGTTTATTATTTCCGAAAAGGTTATTCACCTTATGATGGCCGGATGAAAGCGATGCTGATGATTGCCCTGATTCCATTGGTTGTCCTGCTGGCGCAGCCACTAGGCGGTTATAGTTATTGGGTGCCGGTGATATTGATCGGTATCGGCGCTTCGGCTCACCAGGCCTGGAGTGCAAATATTTTTACCACAGTATCGGATATGTTTCCCAAAAAGGCCATTGGCTCAGTGGTGGGTATTGGCGGTATGGCTGGTGGCCTGGGCGGGGTTATTGTTTCAAAATTGGGCGGCTGGTTATTCGATGCTTACCGTGCAACCGGTATTGCCGAATCATGGGTGGCGGCCAGGGCAGGCGGCTTGGGCGATTATATTGACAGGATAAGATCCATGAAGCTCCTGAATAAATATGGCGATACCATTAACCTGGATAAAACGGATTTTACCGGCCTGCCCAAAGAAGTGATCACGCAATTACAGGCTGTAGATGCCAGCGCATATGACCAGTTATTCCAACTTCAGAAACCACTGGTGCATGCCCAGATGTCAACTTCTTATACGATCATGTTCGCTATCTGCGCCCTCGCTTACCTGGTAGCCTGGATGGTGATGAAATGGCTGGTTCCGAAGTATAAGCCGATTACGGATTTGTAGAGAGAGAAGCTGCGAGCTTCTTTATTTCGTGGCAGTATTAACGGAATGGTTGTCTCTGAAAGATTGGAGGAAGAAATCAACAAGAACTATGTGTAACTATGAAAACTATGTTCCTATGTGGTACACCTACGCATATGTAAAACGGAGAGTTTCTAATCAGTAAGAATTTTACCACACTTGCCCGCCTCACCGTCAGGGCAGGCGCGGTAGTATCATAGCTCACAATAGAGTCACATAGTTCGGCTCACAGCTCGAAGCTCATAGCCTTCCCCGGAGATAAATTATGCAAATATTATTGCAGAAAATTTCAAAGCGATAAGAATTCTACCACATAGTTAAGCTCAACGCTCAAAGCTCGCAGCTCGTAGCTCACAGCTTCTTCAAGCATAGATTCTTTCAATAGCATCCCTGTACTTCTCCATGATCACTTTTCGTTTCATGGACATTTTTGGCGTAAGCTCGCCGCTGTCAATGCTCCATTCCTGTGAGAGGAGTTCGAATTTCTTGATCTGCTCTACGTGGTTGAAAAATTTATTGAAGCTTTCAACCAGCTCCTTATACATATCGATCACCCTGGGGTGGAGGATCAGTTCTTCATTGCTAAGCTGGGTAATGCCCTGGTGCCGGGCCCAGTCCTGCAGGGTGGGGAAGGAAGGAATGATCAGGGCTCCCACGAATTTCTGTTCCGAACCTACGATCATAGCCTGTTCGATAAAAGGTGACTCTTTCAACTTGTTTTCAACGGGCAGCGGAGCCACATATTTACCACCACTTGTTTTAAACAATTCTTTTTTACGATCAGTGATCTTTAAAAAAGTGTTATCGATCATGGTGCCGATATCGCCGGTATGGAACCAATCATTCGTGATGACTTCAGCCGTCAGGTCGGGTCGTTTGTAATATCCCATCATTACATTGGGTCCCTTGCAGAGTATTTCCCCATCTTCGGCAATCTTGACTTCCACGCCTTCGATCAGGGGGCCCACGGTGCCGAACATGCGGCCGCTTTCCTGGTATCGGTTCACCGCTATCACCGGCGAGGTTTCCGTTAAACCATACCCTTCCATGATGATGATCTTTGCCGCCGTAAAGATCCGGATCAGTCTTACCTGGCAGGCTGCGCCCCCGGTAACGATGCAGCGGATATTATTTCCCAAACCTTCCCTCCATTTGCTGAAAATGATTTTATTCGCCAGGGCCAGTTGCATGGAATACCATAACCCCTGGTTTTTATTGATCTCGAATTTTTCCGCCAGTCCATGAGCCCAGAAAAAGAGTTTTTTCTTGGTACCCGTCAATTCGGACCCTTTTTGCATAATGCGGTCATATACTTTCTCCAGCAGTCGCGGCACCGTGGTAAACATATTGGGTTTAACTTCTTTCAGGTTATCACCGATAGTTTCCAGGCTTTCCGCATAATAGATAGAAGTACCATTGAACAAATAGATATAACTCACCATCCTTTCGAAAATATGGTTTAGCGGCAGGAAGCTTAGCGAACGGGAGTTTTCACCCGGGGGGAAGCAGGGAATGCTGGCCATCACATTCGATAATATATTCCGGTGCGAAAGCATGACCCCTTTGGGCTTGCCGGTAGTACCGGATGTATAAATGATGGTGGCGAGATCCTCGTACTTTATTTTATCGGCAATTGGTTGGATCTTTTCTTTTAGCTCAGGAGTACTCATAGCCAGCACTTCTTTCCAGTGGCGGGCATTGGGCACATGTTCAAATGTAAAGATCTCTTTCAGGCTGGGCACCCGCTCACGAAGGCTGAGCACTTTGAGGTAAAGATCCTCATCATTGACAAAAACGATTTTTACCTGCGCATCATTCAGGATGAATTCAAGCTCATGCACATTGATAGTCGGGTAGATGGGAGTAAGCAGGGCCCCGATTTTTTGTACGGCCAGGTCCAGCATCAGCCATTCCGGGCGGTTCTTGCAGATGATCGCCACTTTATCCCTGCCTTCCACGCTCATATCTGCCGGGCCTATACCCATGCTCAGCAGGCCGGCGGCCAGGTCATTGACGATATCATTGACCTGTTTTGTGCTATAACGTTTCCATTGACCGCCTTCCTTGCCGGCCAGCATATCATCCAGCGGTTGACGCTCAAGGTGGTATTCAAGGCAATCAAATAATCGGCGGGGTTCTGTCATTGCAATCGTATTTAATCAGAGCGGTCCAGCATTGTTTGCTTACACTAAACAAATTAGGTAAAAAAGGATATAAAAAAAAACCTCCCGGCAGGGAGGTCGTTGCATTGATTTTCGTTCCTGGTCTAATTGACCTGGTAATATTGACCGGCCGGTACTTTAAATACCCGGCTCCGCTGGAAATTGTTAAATGCGGAATATTGTTCTGCATGGGTTTTTGTCCAGTTATCATAAGCTGCCAGGTTTTCAACAGGGCCAAATAACCATTGATTATAGGCTTCAAACATCCCTTCACGGATGAGTTGTTGCTGGTAATCGAATAAACGGAAAGGATAACGGGCACCCGTACCGGCAAACCAGTCGAGGATAAAGCGCGTGCGGATCATCGTGAGCACTTCGGTGTTGATGCCTTTACTGGTCAGCCCCGTTTGTTTATTCATCGTGGCTAAAAAGGTTTTGGCAAATTCACTTTTATTTTTCTCTTCACCTTTCAGCAGGTCGGGTTCGGCAAATAATTTTTCCTTATAGGCTTTCAGCAGGAGTTGTTTCATGGCCGCGCCCCTTTCACTCAGGCTTTCCATATTCACAAAGATCTCCCCGTATACCAGGCTCCATACCTTATCCTTTGTATAGAAATAATAGAGGGCGGCATTATAATAATTACCGGCATAACCCGGATCAATGCGGATCCCTTCCTCCCAATGATTGATGGCAGAAAAATCTTTTACAGCCCAAAGCAATTCGCCGTACTCACTGTGCAGGGCACCGCTCCTGGGAAATTTCTTCAGTGCTTTCTTATACATTTTCTCGCAATCCTTCACTTCTTCCAGTGCTTTGAATACATTGCCGGCGATCTGGTAGGTCATCACATCCGCATCATCCCGATCGATCAGCACTTTCACCCCTTCCAGGGCTTTGGCGAAATCCTGTTTGAGATAATAAGTCTGAACAAGATCTTTCTGCAGCTCGAGGCTGTTCTTATCCAATTGCAGGGCGCGGTTCAATACAATGATCGCATTGTTATAATCCCCTGCCATCATGAAATTTCTCGCCGTAGCCTGCAGGCTTTTCGGGTCCTCGGGCTGGGCCAGCAAACTGGCTGCCATCAGCAGGGCGGCAAAAAAGGAAAGTTGTTTTTTCATAATTCAAAGTAAACGCAAACAGTGGCTTATACCAACCTCACCGGTTAAAATAACAAATATTTGAGCTCTTTAGCTTAGTACATGCGTAAGCAACCCATCCCTGAGTTTGGGTTCAAACCAGGTACTTTTAGGCGGCATCACATTCCCGCTGTCGGCAATATCAAAAAGCTGATCAAGGCTCACGGGGTGCAAACTGAATGCCACTTTCATTTCCCCGCTGTCCACTCTTTTTTCCAGTTCCTGCAAACCCCGGATCCCCCCAACAAAATCAATCCGCTTATCAGTACGCTGATCTTTGATATCAAGTATTTTATCCAGTATATTATCCGATAAGATGGTAACGTCCAGCACCCCGATCGGGTCATTATTAAAACTGTCTTCACGGGCGCGGAGTATATACCATTTTCCCTCCAGGTACATCCCGAATTCATGCAATTCCGTAGGCTTAACAGCTTCGGTACTTTCGGTAATAGTGAAATCATTGTGTAAAGCACTGATAAAATCCTCCGGGTCGAGGCCGTTCAGGTCCTTTACAACACGGTTATAATCGAGGATGGCCAGCTGGCTGGCCGGGAAGATCGTGGTCAGGAAATAATTGGCCTGTTCATTTCCATTGAACAGTTTACTCACCCTGGCAGCCGATGCCGCACGATGGTGCCCATCCGCTATATAGGTTGCCGGGACTTCGCTGGCAAATTGCCGGGTAATGGAATCAATCACCGCATCGTCATTTATTACCCACAGGGTATGTTGAATGCCGTCATCGGCGGTAAAATCATATAAGGGTGTATGATTGGTTTGCCAGTTTTGGACCAGGTTATTGATGGACTCCACGTCCCGGCAGGCCAGGAATACATTCCCGGTTTGCGCGGCTATGGTTTGCATATGATCGATACGGTCCTTTTCTTTTTCTGGCCGGGTGAACTCATGTTTTTTGATCACGTCATCGTAATAATCTTTAACCGAAGAAAGGCAGACAAGCCCGGTTTGGGCTCTTCCATCCATGATCAGCTTATAGATATAGTAGCAGGGTTTTTCTTCCTGTACCAGGATTTTAGCGGCCCTGAATTTTTCCAGGTTTTCCTTTGCTTTTTCATACACTTCCTTACTATGAATCTCTGTGCCGGCGGGAAGATCGATCTCGGATTTGGTTACATGCAGAAAGGATTGCGGGTTATTCCCGGCTTCTGCCCGGGCTTCCTCGCTGTTCAAAACATCATAAGGACGGGAGGCCACCTGTTTTGCTAATTCGGGTTGTGGCCGCAGGGCCCGGAATGGTTGAATTATTGCCATGAAAAAAGAAAGATTGTTTAGGTGGAATGATTATCCTTTACGCTGGGCAAAAGATTTCATCAATTCGGTTATGGCTTCGACGCTTTCAATAGTCAGGGCATTGTACATGGAGACCCGGAAACCTCCTACGCTGCGGTGTCCCTTTACGCCGATCATGCCTTCTGATTTGCAGGTATCCAAAAACTCTTTCTCCAGCAAGGGATCATCCATCACAAATACGGCATTCATTTTACTCCGGTCTTCTTTGGCAACCGGTGCTTTGAAAAGAGGCAGGGAATCAAGGGTTGAATAAAATAAATGGGCCTTGGCATTGTTTTTTTCTTCAATGGCCGGCACGCCTCCCTGTTCCTTTAACCAGCGAAGCGTGAGCATGGCAACATAAACCGCGAATACCGGTGGTGTATTCAGCATACTGCCTTCGCGGATATGATTGCGGTAATCCAGTATAGTAGGTATAGCCCTGTTCACTTTTCCCAGGATATTTTTATTGACGACAACCAGGTTAACCCCGGCGGCACCCATATTTTTTTGCGCGCCGGCATAGATCAGGTCGAAGCGGTTGAAATCGATAACACGGCTCAGGATATCACTGCTCATGTCTGCAACCAGGGGTACATCAAAATCAAAAGGCAACTCATGCCATTGCGTTCCGGCAATGGTTTCATTGCTGGTGATATGTAAATAAGCTGCTGTGGGAGAAACGGATAATTGCCGGGGGATGGTTGTATACTTATTATGCTTCGTACTGCCGGCCAGTTCCACATGCCCGAAAAGTTTAGCTTCTTTGATCGCCTTTTCAGCCCAGGTACCGGTTTCAGTATAGGAAGCAATATCGTTTTCATTTAAAAGATTCATCGGCACCTGCATGAATTGGGTGGTTGCGCCACCATGCAGGAATAATACCTCGTGATCATTATCCAGTTGCATCAGTTCCCTCACCAGGGCGCGGGCTTCAGCCATCACCGCTTCAAAAAGGGGGGTGCGGTGACCGATCTCCAGGATGGAAAGCCCGCTATCATTGTAATCAAGTATGGCACGGCTGGCCTGCTCAAATACTTCTTTGGGAAGAATCGAAGGGCCCGCGTTGAAATTATGGATGGCAGCTGTCACGGTCTTCATCATTTACTTTATTAGTTTAGGAAGTCGCAAAATTAATGAAATTGAT
>DASUMO010000589.1:0-5251 GCA_036277695.1 Chitinophagaceae bacterium | reverse complement strand
GGATATCAGGGAAAATTTTTACAGAATTATTATTCTTTGAAGAAGATGATTTGCCCTGTCCGGCTGTTTTTTTGACAGGTTTTTCTTCTTCATCAGCATTCCTGGGTCGTTCAAAAGATAAATTAGGTTTGCCGGCGGCAGCAATGGGTTGGTTCATCAGTAAACCAGCACTCATGCCCAGGGCAATCAAAGCCCTTGTCCGGGTAAGTAAGGTTAAAGGTTTCATAGCGGTTCGGTATGTATAGGATTTAATAGAAAACAGGACATTGTAACTGTTTCCTGGCCCTGGCATTGGGCGAATTGGAACCATTTATTCGCCAGCCCAACCTCAGCATTCCTGAGAAATAGGCGTCATTTTCTTTCGGATCACCGCGTTGCTGGTTAATATAAGGACGGTTCACAGTCGGGTTCAGGAACTGTTCCCTGTACATCAGCTGCCGGGCATAAGTTGCCTGTTCAGCTGTCAGGTAGTTACTGAATAAAGCCGGGTTGATATAGGTTGTACTAACATCGTCTATATAATCGGTAAATGTTTTGCGGTGCAGGATCTCCAGCCCGATATACATATTCTCCTTGGCGTAATATTTAAATCCAAATCCCAGCGGGATCTCCTGTTGCCAGAGTTTATACATTTCGCGACCCGGGTATTCGGCCATTCCCTGTCCTTCCAGGCGCAGGGGCTGCAATTCAACCCAGATGCGGTCGCCATTGGGGGCGATATATTGTGCTTTAGGATTAAATTTAAACATCCCGAATCCAATTACACCATAGGGTCTGAACTTGTGATAGAGCCCGTCGTATTGTTCAAAGAATACGGTGGGGTAGATCTCCAGGGCCCCGTATACTTCAAAAAGATTGGATTTAAAACCGAGATTTCTTTTTTTACGTTCGTATTCGTGAATGCCATTTGTCTTGATGGCACTGTCATAACCTTCTAACACACCCAGGTTGACTGCAACACGAAACCCCAGGGCCTCGGCCGGGGAATAGTTTACATACAAACCTTTCATGAGTTTGGTCAGGGGAAAGTTGACATCCTTGACAAATGTTTTTCCTACACCCCGGGTTCCACCCAGGTCACCCAGGAAAAAAGAAGGACCGAGACCCAGGCCGATTTCAAAACGGCCATCGTAAGTCGCGATGGACTGCGCAGGGGATGTAAGGGAAAGCAGGCTGACAAAACAGAGTAGCACAGTAATTCGTACTGGCAAGTGTACACATGTTCTCATGGTATTGGATTTCTGGTTTTTCTACTATTGGATTTCAATTCCGAAAATAGAATACAAAAGAAGAAATCAAAAACAAGCGAAGATGTTTTTTTTATTGTAGTGTGTTCCGGGGTTTTTCTACTTAGGGTATCTACGCGTTTTGTGAAGGACGCAGCATTTCGATATGTTCAATACCATCTTCCAGGTAGATATCACTGGTTCTGGTAAAACCCAGTGATATGTAAAATTTCTCAAGGTAGAGCTGGGCGCCTATTTGAACCGGCAGGGGACCGAATAATTTTTCGCATTGCTGAATACTCTTTTTCATCAATTCTTTGCCATAACCCTTTCCCCGCGCTGCGGGAGAAGTAACAACCCTGCCGATAGCAGGAAAAGAATAAGTCTTCCCGGGAGGCACCAGCCGGGTATAGGCCACCAGCCGTTCATTTTCCCAACCCATTACATGATAGCTGTCCTGGTCTTTGTCATCCATATCCTGGAAAACACAATTCTGCTCCACCACAAATACTTCGGCTCTCAAACGGAGGATGGCATAGAGTTCATGCGGGCTGAGTTCGTCAAACGCTTTAATGATCCATTTCATAATCGGGCAATCTAAATATATTTAACCGGCCATAAAATTAGGTAAAGCAACTGCCCGGTATATAAAAACACTAATTTTAGAAAAAACATTATGCCTGTTAAGGACCTCAGTACTGTACATGAGTTGGTGAGCGATTTATTCCGCTGGCCAGGAAAAGGAGAATGGGAACAATACCGACTCAGCGAGGAGCAGGTGTCCCTTTTTAGTGAACAGGGTTTCCTGTCCGGAATCAAAATGCTGGAACAGGATCAGATTGATCTCCTGCAACAGGAGTTATCTGTTTTGGCAAACCCCGAACACCCGGGCCATTCACTTTTTTACGAATATCATAGTAATGAATCAACTGATCCTTCGACGATTCTCTTTCATGCCCTGGGTGCCTGGCGTATAACGCCCGGATTCCATGATGTGTTATGGAACCCCCGCTTCCTGGTGGCAGCCAGTCAACTCCTGGGTAATGTGCCTGTACGTTTTTGGCACGACCAGTTATTTTACAAGCCACCCAAAAAAGGCGGGGTGGTAGCCTGGCACCAGGATTATTCATACTGGACCAGGACCATACCGGTTGCCCACCTAACATGCTGGTGCAGCCTCGATGATGCGACCAGGGAAAATGGCTGCCTGCAATATATTGCAGGAAGTCATCGCTGGGGTTTATTGCCCAAACCTGTAATTGCAGGCGAACTGCAAGGCATAAAAGATTTCCTGGATGAAGAACAGGAAAAGCAATTTTCAAATCCGGTGTTTGCAGAAGTAAAAGCAGGGGAAGCAATTTTCCATCATTCACTGACCCTGCATGGTTCAGGAGAAAATAAAAGCGAAAATCCCCGGCGGGCCTTTGTGATCAATGCGTTTGCAGACGGGGTCCGTTCCGATTCCAATGAACCCATGCTGGAAGGGGTGCCTGTTGTTCCCCGCGGAGAAAAAATGCAGGGCCGCTTTTTTCCATTATTATATACACCGGAATATCAATAACCATATTTCTCCTTCCAGAGATTGCGCAGGAATTTTCGCAATTCTTCTTCCCTTGCATTTTTACCGGGTTCATAAATGGTCGTACCGGATATTTCTTTGGGCAAATATTCCTGGGGCGAAAAGTTATTCTCATAACTATGGGAGTACTCATAGTTTTTCCCATAACCCAGGTTCTTCATCAGCCTGGTGGGAGCATTCCGGATATGAAGTGGTACAGGTAGATCCCCATACTGGCTAACCAGTCCCTGCGCCTTGCCGATAGCAGCTACGGCAGCATTACTTTTGGGCGATGAGGCCAGGTAGGTGGCACATTGGGAAAGTATGATACTGGCTTCGGGATAACCGATTTTATTGACCGCTTCAAAACTGGCATTGGCCATAACCAGGGCAGTGGGATTGGCATTCCCGATATCTTCACTGGCAAGAATGACCAGCCTCCGGGCGATGAATTTTACATCTTCGCCTCCTTCGATCATCCTGGCCAACCAGTACACAGCGGCATTGGGATCGCTGCCCCGGATCGACTTGATAAAGGCGGAAATAATATCATAATGCTGTTCCCCGCTTTTATCATAAAGCGCAATTCTTTTTTGTGCCACTTCCATTACTGCCGCGTCAGTGATGAGCAAAGGGTCTTGTTTTGATAAAGTTTCCGCCACTAATTCCAGCAGGTTTAGCAATTTCCTGGCATCCCCACCAGAAATATTGAGCAGTGCTTCAGTTTCTTTAATTGCAATATTTCTTTTGGAAAGGAATACATCCTTTGTAATGGCCGTTTGCAGGAGTTGCACCAGGTCTTTATCATCGAGGGCTTTTAAAACATAGACCTGGCAGCGGCTCAATAAAGCGCTGTTGACTTCAAAGGATGGATTTTCAGTGGTAGCGCCTATCAGGGTAATGATCCCTTTTTCTACTGCACCCAGTAAAGCATCCTGCTGTCCTTTATTAAAGCGGTGGATTTCATCGATAAATAGTATTGAGCCGGGTTTTGCTTTCGCGGTTTCTATTACCTCGCGCAGGTCCTTGACCCCGGAATTGATGGCGCTGAGCATAAAGAATGGAACCTGCAGGGTATGAGCAATAATATTGGCAATGGTGGTCTTGCCGGTTCCGGGTGGTCCCCATAATATCATGGAGGGAATATGGCCATTCTCGATGGCTTTGCGTAAAATACTGCCTTTACCGGTCAGGTGTTGCTGACCGGCCAGTTCATCCAGGGTTTGAGGCCGGATTCGTTCTGCAAGAGGTATATGCTGGTTCACTTTTCAAAGTAACGAAAAAGGAAAGGGTCTGCCTCAGTTCAGGTAAGTGCTGAGAAATGCCTGTACCTGGTCGAAAGAATGGGTGAGGTTGGCGCCTACCCATCCATGGCCTTCGAGAGGATAAAAAAAATATTGGTTTACTACACCCATAGCCTGTAATTTATCCCGAAGGGATTCCGATTGGGAAACGGCAACAAGTGGATCCAAGCCTCCCTGCAAAATCAGTGTGGGCGGACTTTGTGCGTTCACAAAATTAAGGGGGCTGGACTGTTGGTACAGAGTGGGATCAGAAACGGGTGTGGCACCGACTATCGATGCCACCAGGGTTGAAGGAATAAGCGGGGAGGCGGGATTATTATACAAATCAACCATGTCTACCGGTCCAAAAAAATCGACAATCGCCTTTACTCTTACCGGGGAGGAATATTTATAACCCTGCAAGAGCGCGAGGTGGGCTCCTGCACTGGCCCCCAGTAAGGCGAATTTTTCAGATACCTGGTATTCCGCTCGTTTTGAATAAATGAACTCAACTGCAGCTTTCACATCATTTTCCTGCGCCGGGAATGTATTTATCCCACCCACAGACAAGCGATAATTGATGTTGAATATGGCATATCCCGGTAATCTTCTTTTCAGGGTGTCTACATACTCTGTAAATTCTGATTTATCGCCCGTAGTCCAGGCGCCGCCATGAATAAGGATAATCACCCCCGTTGTAGGGATTGACCGGTTGGCAGGGAGATAGATATCCATTTTTTGTGCTGCCTGGCCGCCATAAGCAATATCGGTCAGGGTTTTTTCGGGCAGGCCGGGATTGGGTCCTGGTTGTTCTTCTTTCTGGCAACCGATCCATAAAAAACTGAATAAGACAAGAACATATTTCATCCGGGAGAGATTTCACAAACAAATTACAAAAAAACGCTTCTATTTGCAGCGATTCATTCTAATTTAACAGGCTGCCTAAATCACCCGGCCTCATCAGTTTTTCCATAAAAATTCGTTATTGCAGTAATGAGTACCCGGATCATCAATATCATCCTTATCCTGGCTTATTTATTCCAGGGTTTGATCAGCCAGGGACAAACTGTTAGCGCAGAACACAATTATGCCCGCAACAGTCCTGGCATCGTCATGGTACAGGCTGTTTTTTCCGCCACCGTGTATGTGAACCGGCTGGAGATGAATGAACGCTTATTTAATAA
>DASUMO010000588.1:0-5221 GCA_036277695.1 Chitinophagaceae bacterium | reverse complement strand
ATCATGGTCCGCCAATACCGGCATGCGCTGGGAGAAACCTGTTTGGAAATTCCCGGGGGCTGTGTGGATGATACGGATAAGAACCTGGAAGAGGCAATTGCCCGTGAATTACTGGAAGAAACCGGTTACCGCTTTTCCTCTTATGATTACCTGGGAAAAATTTCTGCGAATCCTTCTACAAATAATAACCTGATGCATATGTTCCTGGCCCGGGGAGGCACCCGCGTCGGCGAACAACAGCTGGATGGTAATGAAGAGATCGATGTGGAACTCTACACACCCGATGAGGTTAAAACCATGATAAGAGAAAACAAAATCATCCAAGCCATGCATGTTACCTGCATCCACTATGCCCTGGAAAAATTAAAAGAGGCAGGATAGGTAGCAGAAGCTTGATAAAAAGCCCTGCTTAAATTTCAAATCAGCGAGTACTTCTTAAACTCGACTTCCCCGACCAGGAATACCGATCCGCAAATGAGGATCATATCATCGCGATGGGCTTTCTCCATAGCAGCTTTCACGGCATCATTTACATTGGACCAGCTCTCCCCCCTGAGCCCGGCAATTGTCGCTTTTACCGCCAGTTCATCTTCCGGAAGAGCCCTTGGAATTTGTGCCCGGGTAAAATAATAATAAGCATGGCGGGGAAGAAGGGCCAGCAGTTTCTCCACCTCCTTATCTTTAACCATGCCGATGACGATATGCAACTCATGATAGTCGGTTAATTCCACTTGCTGTACCAGTTGCCGGAACCCATCAGCATTATGTGCTACATCCATTACTACCAGCGGGTGGGAATGGATAATTTCCCAGCGGCCATGCAGTCCCGTCATCTTTCTCACCTGCCGTAGCGCTTTGTGTATATAAGGTTCTTCTGTTTTCCAACCCTGGTTTTTTAATACCGAACAGGCTTCCAGGACAGTCAGCAGGTTTTTAGCCTGGTAAATACCGGGTAGGTCAAGCTGGTAGCTGGTATGCGCAGTTTGTTTTTCCTGTGCGATCTCAACCACTAATAAATAGTGATCCCAGTTCCAGTCAGCCACCTGTCTTTTTTCACTGGCAATTGTCAGCGCTGATTTTTTCTCATGGGCTGCTTCGATAAAGATTCCTTTGGTTTGGGGTATCGTTTCCCCGATGACGACCGGGATGCCGGGTTTGATGATTCCCGCTTTTTCGATGGCAATTTTCTCCAGGCTATCACCCAGGATATTCATATGATCCCAACCAATATTGGTAATAATGGATAGTTCAGGCGTTATGATATTGGTACTGTCGAGGCGGCCACCCAATCCTGTTTCAACAACCGCTATATCCACCTTCGCCTTCACGAAATAATCAAAAGCCATTGCCACAGTGATCTCGAAAAAACTGGGTTGAAGTGATTCGACCAGGGGTTTAATCCTTTCAGTGAACCCAATAACAAACTCTTCACTCACCATTTCTCCGTCAACTTTGATTCGTTCCCGGAAATCCCTGAGGTGGGGAGATGTGTACAAGCCCGTTTTATACCCTGCAGTTTGGAGAATAGCCGCCAGCATATGACTGACCGAACCCTTTCCATTGGTACCGGCAATATGAATAGATCTGAATTGCCGCTGGGGATTGCCAAGGGTGGCGCAAAGTTCAATCGTATTTGATAAATCGGGTTTATAGGCGGCCGCACCGATACGGCTGAACAGCGGAAGCCTGGAAAAAAGATAATCAATGGTTGCCTGGTAGTTCATAAAACGAAACAAGAAATTATACCGGTGATTTTAAGTAACTGCCTATCAGATCAGCTTTTGGTAAAGATGATAATTCTCCAAATCAAAACAAACAAAATAGATATGCATGGATAAGATCGCAGGGGTCTGCAAATTTTTTACGGTTTGCAGGGCTATCTCCGCTGCCATTGTTTTGGGGAATCCATATATGCCCGTACTGATATTGGGAAATGCAATGCTGCCCGCCTGGTAATCTGTTGCCAGGCGCAAACTATTCCGGTAACAATTGGCCAGCTTTTCCTTTTCCTGCTGCCTGCCGCCATTCCATACCGGACCTACAGTATGAATCACATAACGTGCCGGTAAAAGTCCGGCTGTTGTAATAACTGCTTCACCGGTTTTACAAGATCCCTGCCGGGCAATGATTTTCCGGCATTCTTCCAGGATTGATGGGCCGCCGGCACGGTGAATAGCGCCATCAACACCACCGCCGCCCATCAGGGAGGAATTGGCGGCATTCACAATAGCATCCACTTCCATTTTCGTAATGTCAGCCTGGACTATTTCTATTCGCGGTTTCATTCTTCAAAATTAAGACGGGCATAAAAAAAGCGGTACGATTTCGTACCGCTGGCTGTTCTTGTTTTTCACTAATTATTTATCCGCCCAGCAGGAAATTAAATTCATACACTACCGTGGATTCCTCGTTGGATTTATTGAAACGGTTTCTTCTCAGCCATTCCCGGATAATGTCGATGGCCTGACCGCTGGTATAAACCGAACCGCGGTTGGCCCTGACAAAAGTTCCAACGCCATCGGGAGAAACCTTTATTTCCGCAAACACTTTACCCCTTAGGTTTTCACCCGCATCCATGGATTTAGGATTGATGACCACACGGCTTCCGCTTACTCTCCGGGGACCTGTGCCCGTGCCGCTTCCCGTGCCGTTACCGCCTCCATTACCACCGCCAGTACCTCCTCCATTTCCACTACCGTTGCCTACACCTGTACCGTTGCCCCTGCCACCCGACCTGTCATAAGTCGTGGCTACTCCGCCTCCGGTATTCGAGCCACTGGTAGTACGGCCCAACACGGCTTTGGGACGGGGAGGTGCGGGATTTTCGATGATTACAGGTTTGGGAGTAGTTTTGACAACCGAAGTATTTTCCACTACTTTATTCACGGGTTTGGGATTTGTAGGTCTTACAACCGGGGGTGCCTCTTTGTCCTCATCATCTGTCTCAATATCCTTGGATTCCTCGTTCACCCCGGGAGCAGGAGGGGTTGGGGGGGCAATGCCCGCAAGTCCTTTAGCCTCAACCGGGTTACCACCTCCACCTCCACCACCAAGTGCCGGCATAGGAGGGTCCTCTGGAAGATTTAATTCTACTTCAATCCCAGGTTCCTGAGTGATTTTTTCAAAAACGGGAAGTTTCCATTTCAATAATAACATCATCAAAACCATCATAGCAGCAAAACCTGCGGTAATCACAGAAGCCCGGGTCCTATGCTGGATTTCAAGGGATGCAGACATAATGTAACTGTTATTCATACAAATTTAGGCTTTGATTATCAATGAGGGGTGGCCTTGTTTATACACACCTGTTATTAACGATGCAAAGCCTGTGCAACATATATCAGGAGGCCGGGAATAAATGTTAAGATTTGACCAAACCGGGACCTTTATCATTTTGTTTGGCTCCGAACGAGGCGCCAAACATAGGGCAGGCCCATTATGGCACCGGCGCCCAATAGTAAAAAAGTATTTTCCCCTGCGAAAAAGCCCTGTGAATAGTAAACCCGGTCAATGACCACCAGGCTGAGGCTGGATATAGAAAAACCAATGGAATTATAGATCGTCAGGGCCGTGCCTTTTAAATGCCCGGGTGCATACTGCGCTACCAGGGTGGAAAATTGGGGTGAATCGGGAGCAACTGTAAATCCCCAAACAAATATCAATACCAGGAATACAACCAGTGGCCAATGAAAGATAAAAGGGGAAAGCAGGCAACAGCTTCCGGAAATTAATAAGGCCGTAAAAGCCACCCGTGCGCTGCCCCAACTTTGGGAAAGAAAACCGCCAACAATACAACCCAGGCCACCGGCGCTGATGACCAGGAAACTCAATAAAGGAATATTTAACGGCTCGCCCGAAGTACGGCTGTATAACTCCAGCAACAAGGGCAAAAATCCCCAGAATGAATATAACTCCCACATATGACCGAAATAGCCAAAGGCCGCCCTTCGCCATTTCCTGGATTGAAAAATCGAAGGGATGGCATTCCATTGGAAACGTCCCGATACCAGATGATGCGGACCATCCTTTACAAAGATCATCATCAATAACCCCCCCAGGCTTGCAAACAGGGAGGTAATATATAACACCGTTTTCCAGGGCCATTCAAAGTCCCGGTTCTTTAATAAATGCGGGAAAGCTGTACCCAACACAAGTGCTCCCAGTAAAAAGCCCAGTGCCTTTCCCAGGCCTTTATCAAACCAATCGGCTGCGATTTTCATACCTACCGGGTAAATGCCGGCAATAAAAAAGCCGGTGAGGAAACGAAATATAAAAAGATCCGTTGCATCATGAACCAGCCAGGCAATGGCGCTGTTCATAAGCGCTCCCAGGCAGGAACTGATAAAGAATAAGCGGACGGGGGAAAAACGATCTGCCAGTGAGAGAAGGGAAAAAACCAGGGTACCGGCAACAAATCCCAGCATCACTGCAGTAGTAACCAGGCTTATCGCATACTGGTTTAAGTGTAGTTCCTCTTTCAGTTCCGGTAAAATAGCATTGCCTGTAAACCAAAGGGAAGTACCGGCGAATTGCGCGAGAACAATCAGCGGCAGAATTCGGGGAGGCGGGGCTGTCGACAGGGTGTTAAATTTATAAATCCGAAATTATCAATTTCTTTTTTGAAGATTAGCGATCACCAGTCCCACGATCACAGCTCCGAAGCTTGCGACCTGCACCCAACTGATCTTTTCCCCAAGGATCAGTACGGCCTCGATGCTGCTGAAAACCGGGATGAGATTCCCAAACAATGCTGCCCTTCCGCTTCCCAGGTAGAGGATTGCCTTATTCCAAAGCAAGAAACAAATAACAGATGCGCCCAAACCCAGGTAGAGCAAAACGGAAATATTTTCAAGCGTAATAGGAAAGCTCCCCTCTGTATTCAATTCAATAAAATAAAACGGCACCAATAATATGGTTCCTGCCAGAAACACGACGAAGAGAAAATTGACGGGATGCATGGAAGCAGGTCTTTTTTTGACCATGGTATTGTATATGGCAAATGAAAATGCTGCAGCCAATACCCACCAATCGCCTTTTGAAAATGATAAATGAACCAGGTTGGCAGGATCTCCTTTTGTCAGCAACAGTAAAACCCCGATTACACAGATGATCATCCCCAGCACGCGTAACCAGCCAATTTTTTCATGCAGGAATATCCTTGCCAGGATCACTGACATGATGGGAGAAGAAGTAGTACCAATCAGGGCAAGATTGATAGCTT
>DASUMO010000587.1:0-7859 GCA_036277695.1 Chitinophagaceae bacterium | reverse complement strand
GTCGATTGAAAATAAAGATGATACAATAATTGATCGAAAACCCACCCCAAACGATTGCAGTTGATAATTTTTCAGGACTTGTCAATCAAAGCATCGTTTTTCGTTAAAATCCCGATGTTGAATCTACGGAGCGGATTTCTTTTTCAGCCTTAAACCTAACATTCATTAGGGTTGGGCATACATTAATTTTGCGATGAAGGGGTGAAATATTTTTTTGTTGTGTTAAAAATACACTAACATTGTGTTGTAAATACACATTGTGTATTGACTAAAACTGAATTGCTAAACCTTTAATGATTGCTTATGTCACGCAGACTTCTGCTTAAAGCATCTGTGCTATGCACGATGCTTTTGCTCTCCCTTCTTTCATTTTCCCAGGACAAAGTTATCACCGGTAAAATCACTGATGCCAAAGATGGTTCGGGTATCAGCGGGGTAACTGTCATGGTAAAAGGAACAACGAACGCCACACAATCAAAACAGGATGGGACGTATTCGCTCAATGTTACCGGTGGATCCACTCTTGTGATTTCTTCCGTGGGTTTTATCACCCAGGAAATCGCGATTGGCGATAAAAACACGATCGATGTTACCCTCGCAGTAAACAATGCCGCATTAGGTGAGGTTGTAGTGATCGGGTATGGCACAGCCAGGAAAAGGGATTTGACAGGTTCTATTACCACCATCAGTTCCAAGGATTTTGTAAAGGGTCCGATCACCACACCAGAACAATTGATCACCGGTAAAGTAGCCGGTGTTCAAATCAACTCCAATAGTGGTGAACCTGGCGTGGGCAGTCGCATCCGTATTCGGGGAGGTACCTCACTGAACGCCAGCAATGATCCGTTAATTGTAATTGATGGGGTGCCTATCGACAACAATAGTGTTGCCGGAGCACCCAGCCCGCTTTCCCTGATCAACCCGAATGAGATCGAAAGTTTTAATATTCTTAAAGATGCCTCCGCTGCGGCCATTTATGGTTCAAGGGCTGCCAACGGGGTCATCATCATCACCACTAAAAAAGGCAGAAAAAGTAATAAGGTGAATGTGAGCTTCTCCACGCTCAATGCCATTTCAACAAAAACGGGTAAGGTGGACGTAATGAATGCCGAGCAGTTCAGGGATTTCGTAGAAACCAATGGCAATGCCGGCGATGTTGATTTACTGGGTCCTGAAAGAACCGATTGGCAGGAATTGATTTACCGGGAAGCTTTCAGTTCCGATAATAATATCAGTTTAACGGGTGGTATTAAAATATTACCGTACCGTCTTTCATTGGGTTTCCTGAACCAGGATGGTATCCTGAAAAGAAGCAACCTGAAACGCTACAGTGTTGGATTGAATCTTTCACCCAAGTTTTTCGGCGATTATCTTTCAGTCAATGCTAATATGAAATATACCCGTAGCAACAGTTTCTTTGCCAACACGGGTGCCATTGGTTCTGCTGTATATTTTGACCCCACGCAGCCGGTTTACACTACTGCCAATAAACATGGGGGATACTGGGAGTGGATTGACCCGGATGATAATAAGCTGAACGGCCTGGCAGGAAAAAATCCCCTGGGACTTCTTTATCAAAACGAGAATACGAGTGATGTAGACCGTTTTCTTGGCAATATTCAATTTGACTATAAGCTTCATTTCTTCCCTGACCTGCGGGTCAACCTGAACCTGGGTTATGATCGCAGCACCGGGCAAGGTTCATTATTTGTGCCGGCTGAAGCAGCTTCCGACTCTTCCCGTGGTGGAATCTATCGTCAATACAAGGAAGATAAGTTCAATAAACTGCTTGATTTTTACCTGAACTATGTAAAAAATATCAAGAGCATCCGCAGCCGTGTGGACCTGATGGCAGGTTATTCTTACCAGGATTGGGAAAGAAAAAATCCATCCTTTGCTGATTTCCAGGCTGACAAGACAACGATCTATGCCCAGGCAGGCCAGCCCTTCCAGGCACAGAATACCCTGATTTCTTTTTATGGCAGGATGAACTATAGCCTGATGGAAAGATACCTCCTGACTTTCACCATGCGCAGGGATGGGTCTTCCAAATTCGCCGAAGATCAGCGTTGGGGTAATTTCCCTTCCGCAGCCTTTGCATGGAACCTGGGAGAGGAAAACTTCATAAAGAATCAAAGTTTCTTCTCCAACTTAAAACTCCGCCTGGGATGGGGTATTACCGGCCAGCAGGACGGTATCTATGAATATGGTTACCAGCCCAATTATTTTTACGGTGACAGCGCCGCACAATACCAGATGGGGAACCAGTATTATGTGGTTGTTCGCCCGAATGCATATGATGCTAACCTGAAATGGGAAGAAACAGAATCCCGTAATGTTGGACTAGATATGTCATTCCTGAGGGGAAAGATCAACCTCAGCGTTGATTATTACACTAAAACCACGAGCGATTTATTAGCAGAAGTTCCGGCGCCTGCAGGAACTAATTTTTCCGATAAGGTAACCACGAATGTGGGATCCATTAAAAACAGAGGACTGGAGGTAGTATTGAACTCCGAACTGTTTAAAAGAAGTGATTTTTCTCTTGACCTGGGATATAACCTAACCTGGATTATTAAGAGTGAAATCACCAAGCTTCAGTTAGTCAACGACCCCACTTATTTGGGTGCTCCAATAGGTGGAGGCGCCGGCTTTAATAATTTGAAATATAATACCGTTGGTTATAGGCCCCAAACTTTCTTCCTGTACCGGCAGATTTATGATAAGGAGGGCAACCCGATTGAAGGTTTGTACGAAGATATCAATGGTGACGGGGTGATCAATGATTTTGACAAGAGAAGGATCAAAAACCCCGACCCGAATGTTTTCATGGGCTTTACCGCTAATGCCAGCTATAAACAAGTCAGTGCGGGCTTTGTAATGCGGGCCAGCCTGGGAAATTACATGTATAATGGAACGAAATCGAATTCCGGATTTGCCAACAATGTACTGACTGACCAGGACTTTTTGAGGAATAGTCATAGGAATGTCAGTGAATCAGGGTTTATCAGCCAGCAAACATTCTCTGATTATTATTTGGAAAATGCCTCTTTCCTGCGGATGGATAATTTCTATGTGGGCTATGATTTTGGAAGTCCTTTCCGCAATAAGAATATAAGGTTAAGAGCCAATTTCAATTGCCAGAATGTTTTCGTGGTTACCAAATATGACGGATTGGATCCCGAAATCAATGGAGGCATAGATAATACGATTTATCCCAGGCCCAGGATGTTTGCCCTTGGTATCAACCTGGATTTTTAACATCTTAAAGCTGCTAATATGAAACTATATAATGTTTTTATCCTTGTAATTGCGCTCAGCATCCTCAGCTCCTGTACAAAAGATCTGGACAGGGTGCCTGACCAGGGACTGACCAACGAGATCCTGTTTAAATCAGAAGCGGGATACCGGAATGCCCTCGCCAAAATTTATGGTGGCCTGGCGCTAACCGGCAATAGTGCCAACGGTGGTGCGGGTTCTCCAGATATCACAACGATCAGCGATGAAGGCTTTTCTTCTTATATCCGCATATTATGGAAAATGCAGGAATTGACAACTGATGAAGCCGTCATTGGCTGGAATGATAAAACCATCAAGGATTTCCATGAAATGGACTGGACTCCTGCTGATGAATTTATCGGGGGTATGTATAGCCGCCTGTTTTTCCAGATTACACTGGCCAATAATTTTATTATCGAATCTGCAGATGATAAATTGTCTGCCCGCGGAATTAGCGGAACCGATGCCGATAAGGTAAGAGCTTACCGGAACGAAGTGCGTTTTTTAAGAGCATTGAGTTATTGGCATGCATTGGATCTTTTTGGGAATCCAACATTTGTTACCGATGCAAACCCCATTGGTGCTTTTCTTCCTACCCAAACCAACCGTACCGAATTATTCAATTATATCGAACAGGAATGCCTGGACCTGGAAAACCTGATGGCTGAGCCCAAAGCCAATGAGTATGCAAGGGCTGATAAAGCAGCCTTGTGGATGTTGATGGCGAATCTTTACCTGAATGCGCAGGTGTATACGGGTACCGCCAGGTTCACCGAAGCTGTTACGTACAGTAAAAAAGTGATGAATGCTGGCTATACACTCAATACGAATTACGCTCATAATTTTGTAGCGGACAATCACACATCTCCGGAAATAATTTTCCCTGTTGCTTTTGATGGTGTCAGAACAAGAACCTGGGGCGGGGCAACGTTTCTCGTGCATGCGGGTGTGGGAGGTGATATGAGCACAACAGATTTCGGGATCGATTTTGGATGGGGCGGAATCCGTACCACGAGTGCTTTTGTTAGTAAGTTCCCCGATCCCAGTGGAAGTACGGATAAGAGAGCAATGTTCCAAATTCCCGGTCAACAACTGGCGATCACCGATATCGGTGAATTCAGGCATGGATACGCCATTCGTAAATGGAAAAACGTTACGAAAAATGGCACAGCAGGCAGCAACAATGTTTTTGTAGATACTGATTTCCCAATGTTCAGGCTGGCCGAAGCGAACCTGATCTTTGCCGAAGCAGTATTGCGGGGTGGCGCCGGTGGTACTTCAGCGGAAGCGTTGGCGGCTGTGAATGCATTGCGTACAAGGGCATATGGAAGCGCTACCGGAAACCTTGCGACCCTGACACTGAATGATGTCCTGGATGAACGGGCAAGAGAATTATATTGGGAAGGCAAGAGAAGAACAGACCTGATCCGTTATGGGCTGTTCCATTCCAGTACCTATCTCTGGCCCTGGAAAGGTGGAGTTGCCAGCGGACGGGCAGTCGATGATTACAGGAATTTATTCCCGATCCCCTCTTCCGAATTGAACTCAAACCCCAACCTGTCCCAAAATACAGGGTATTGATAACCGACAATCTACAATGCAATGCCTGGTGCATTTGACAATTAAAAAAAATTATATGAAACATTTAATAACCAAATTTTTTACCCTGGCTCTGGGAATCAGTTTGATGCTGGGCGCGTGTAAAAAGGATGATGTGTTGCTGGAAACGAATAAAGGGAAGGATCCGCTGCTGACAGCCAGCACCAATTCACTGGTGTTGTTGCAGGCTAATAAGGATAATGAAGCCATATCTTTTAGCTGGTCCAAACAATTTTGGGGAGTAAACACAGCAAATGTTGTGTATACACTGCAAATGATCAAGGAGGGTGGCGATTGGGAAGACCCCGAAGTGGAAGTAAGCAATGGTGAACTCCTTACCAAGAAATTTACGGTTGGCGAATTCAACCGGGAGCTGCTTCGTTTCCTGGACCCGCAAACAACTTCCGATGTACTGGTAAGAGTAAAATCCGAAGTTCCCAATAGCGCCGCGATCTCCCATTCAAATGCCGTAAAGATCACAGCTACAACTTACCGTGATATTATTTTGTATACATGGCCGGCGGCGATAAATATTGCCGGTAATTTCCAGGGCTGGAGTCCCAGCACGGCACCGCAGATCGTTAATACGAAGAATGGTGGTTATACTGGTCATGAAGGCTATATTATTTTTAATAATGGTACACCTGAGTTTAAAATGGTAAAAGGAAATGACTGGGGTGCCGGCGACTATGGCAGCGCTGGCCCGGGTACCCTGGGTAACGGTGGTCCCAATCTTACGTTGCCCAGTGGTGGCGCAGGGCTTAACGGTCTTTACCGGATCAGGGCCAATGTCAGCAATTTGACATGGAGCTATGATAAAATCGATACCTGGGGAATAATCGGGAGTTTTAACGGCTGGGGGGCCAGTCTTCCCATGACCATGGATGCAAACGGGAATTTTTCGGTAACTACAGATTTTCCTGCCAATACTGAATTTAAGTTCCGGGCCAATAATGACTGGGCCATCAACTTCGGAGATGCTACACCGGCTAATTTCGAACCGGAATATGGTTCCGATAATATTAAGGTAGCTGCCGCCGGTAACTATACGATTAAACTAAATATCGGCGTTGCCGGTAATTATAATTATTCCCTGAAGAAGAATTAATAGCAATCAGCAATTCAACGGCCGTCCTGCTATGCGGGACGGTTTTTTTTGGACTTAACTTTCGTATTTTGAATGCTGTCAATACTAAACATGAGATTATTAAATAAAAACACCCTGCTCCTTTTTTATGCTGCGTTAGCTATTTCAGCAATCCTCTTTGTTAATTGTAACCGACAAACAACAGGCAGTTCCCGGTCGTCCACAAAATATTATTCCTGGGAAGAATTTTCCATGGGTGTTGATCTTTCCTATGTTAACCAGGTGCAGGATTATGGCGGGAAGTTTAAAGACGAAGGAAGAGAAAAAGATCCTTTCCGGATTTTCCGGGATCATGGAGCTAATACGGTGAGGGTGCGTTTATGGCATAACCCCCAATGGCAGGCTGCATTAAATAATGGCCGACTCTATAATGATATCTATGATGTAGCCAAAACGATAAAGAGGGCCAAAGCAGCCGGCATGGCGGTTAACCTCGATATCCATTATTCGGATACATGGGCTGATCCGGCCCACCAGGAAAAACCTGCTGCCTGGCAAAATATTTCTTTTGAAGCACTGAAAGATTCCGTTTACCAGTACACATTGAGGGTATTGCTTTATTTAAGAGAACAGGATTTAGTTCCGGAAATAGTGCAGGTGGGGAATGAAAATAATAATGGTATGCTCTTCCCCGACGGAAAGGTGATCAATAATAACTGGGTCCCTTTTACCAGTCTATTAAAAAGCGGGATCAAAGCAGTCAGGGATTTCTCCGCCAACTCGGTAATAAAACCAAAGATCATCCTGCATGTTGCCCAATTACAGCATGCCCCCAGGTGGGTGGATTCAGTAATCCGGGGTGGCGGGGTAAACGATTTTGATATTATTGGGCTTTCCCATTATCCTAAATGGTCAACGGTAAAGTCAATGGAAGAGCTGAGTACTGTTATCCGTTCATTGATTACCACCTGGAAGAAAAAAGTCATGATCGTTGAAACGGCTTATCCCTGGACCGGGTTGAATGCGGATAATTACACGAATATCATTTCAGCTGCGGACCAGTTCGCTAACTATACCATCAGCCCTGAAGGGCAACAGCAATTCTTAAGGGATCTGACCCAACATGTGATCGATGGGGGTGGCTCTGGTGTTATGTACTGGGAACCTGCCTGGATCAGTTCGGGCCTGCGGGATCGCTGGGGCCAGGGTTCAAGTTGGGAAAATAATGCCTTGTTTGATTTTAACGGGAATGTTTTGCCGGCAATGGATTTTATGAGGTATCGTTATAAATTTTAAATGGAAATCGGAAGTAGGAGGTCGGAAGTCTGAGATTTGAAGATTTCAAAAATCAAAACCCACCATTCAAAACCCGCCGCTCGCAACCAGTGTAGTCCGGATACCAGTAAAGGGGCGTCTTTCTTACCGATTTCATATCGATGATTTAGTGGACCAGAATATAAAAGTGAAATCCCGGTTTATTCTTCAGTTTATCTCCGTGGTAAAGACCGAGGTAATAGGGCAGTTACCCCGGGCTTCAGCCCGGAGGCCAGATACTACAATCGAACAAGGTTTAGCCTAATCCTTATTGAGGCTAAAGCCAGGCAGTCTTATAAGCTCTTTGTCCGCGATCTGAAGCACGCGGTAAAACCCTCGGGTATGGATTTTATGAAGCATCGAAATAGGTTTCCTTGATAGAACTAAGATCCAAGAACTAAATCACAAATTCCAGGCTCAAAGCTCCCACCTTCGCCAAGGTTTCGGTGGGCAAGCACAGCTCGCAGCTCCCAGCTCGAAGCTTCTTCAATAATAAAGCCGCCCATCCTGCGATGAAGCGGCTTTTGCCCTGACGTAAGAAAAAATTTCTACTGTTTTATAAAGAGGGCGCTCGATTGTT